>NZ_JBPKJK010000033.1:0-69192 GCF_051756985.1 Saccharothrix sabaoui | reverse complement strand
CCCAGCACCGTTCCCGCGGTCAGCCGCGGGCTTCCTGCTTGACCTGCTGACCGGACTCACGGGCGTGCTGGCCGACCTCCTGGGCCGAGCCCTTGGCGTGCTCCGCGGTGGTCTGCGCCGCGTTCTGGGCGGTCTGCTTCACCTCGGCCGCGGCGTCGCCGACGGCGCTGCTCGCGTGCTCCTTGAGGGTCTGCGCGGACTCGGTGAGGGCTTCCTTCACCGGCTCCACCACGTCGCCGGCGCGCTCACCGAGCTGCCGCACGGCGTCCTGCTCGGCCCGGGTCGCCGGGATCATCGCGGCCACCAGGGCGCCCGCGCCGAACGCGATCAGGCCGGCCGCCAGCGGGTTGCCGCGCGCCTGGGCACGGGCCTGCTGCGGCGCGTTCTGCACGGCCTGCGACGCCTGCTGCGCCACGTCGGCCACGCCGTGCGCGGCCTGCTGCGCCTTGTCGCCCACGGTCGAGGCGACGGTCGAGGCGGTGCCCGACACGCGGTCGGTCGCCGCCGACGCGTGGTGCTGCACCGTCGTGGTGTCCGGCATGGTGCCCATGACCCGCTCCCTCAGGGTGGTGAGGCCGTCGCGGACCCGGTTGACCCGGCGCTGCGCGATGTTGCGCGGCCTCGTGTGGTCGACGATCCGGTTGGCGTCCGCGACCAGCTCGGCGCGCGTCCGGTCGATGTCCTGCCTTATTTGGTCGGGTGACGGGCCCATTCCGCGTCCTCCTTGAGGGTTTCGATGGTGCGCTCCGGCTTGGGCGACACGGTCTTGAGCTGCTTGCGGCCCGTGGAGTAGAGGGCGAACGCCCCGATGCCCCACAGGGCGCCCACGATCAGGGCGGCCCAGCCCAGCGGCATGACCGCGCCCAGGGCGAAGACGAGGGCGAAGCTCAGCAGGATCACGGTCATGTAGCCCGCGAACCCGGCCGCGCCCAGCATCCCGGCGGCCTTGCCCGCCTTGGACGCCTCCTGCCGGATCTCGGCCTTGGCCAGCTCCAGCTCCTGCCGCATCAGGCGCGACAGGTCCTCGGTCAGCTCACCCACCAGCTGCCCGAGCGACGCGGTGTCCTGCGGTTCCGGTCCGACGTCGGTGCGGGGGTAGGGCACCCCTGTCTCAGCGCTGGACATACGGCGTCCCCCCGGGTCGCACCGTGCCCGGGACCTGCGGCGCCAGCGAGCCGTGCTCCGGCTCGGGCGCGCCGAACTGCGGCGTCGCGGGCGTCACGGGGGTGGTGGGCGTCGCGGGCATCCCGGGCGCGACGGGCGGCTGCTGGGTGGCCCACTGGGGGGACTCCTGCCGCTGCTGCGGGTACCGGGGCTCCGGGGCGGCGTGCTGCGGGAGCTGCCCGCTCACGTGCTCACCACCGGCCTGGACGCCCCGCTGGGGCTCGTTCGAGGCGGCGCTCGCGCTCTTGGCGACCCGCGCGACCAGGAACCCGGCCACGGCGGCGCCGATCAGGAACGTGCCCGGCTTGCGGCGGGCGAAGTCCTGCGCGCCGTCCAGCAGGCCGCGCGCGCCCCGCTCGTCGAGGAACCGGGCCGCCTGCCGGCCGGTGTCGGCGACCTGGCGCAGCGCGCCCGCCGACATCGAGTCCGGGCCCGAGCCGTCCGCCATCGAGGTCAGCTCGTCGGCGATGCGGTTGATCTGCTGCGACACCCGCTGCGCCTGGTTGTCGGCCTCGCCGGCGATGCGCTGCCGCACGTCGTGCGCGACGTTCTTGGCCTGGGTCTTCGCCTCCTGGGCGACGTGGCCCGCCTGCTCGCGCGCGGTGGACGCCACCTCCCCGGCGGCCTGCCCGGCGTGCTGCGCCACGGCGGTGCCTTCCTCGCGGGCGGTCTCGCGGACCGCACCCGCCTGGTTCTCGGCCACGACTGACTCCTCACGGTCGGCGTGCTTCTCGCCATGGGAGCTACCCCCCTGAGCGCGGCCCAATCACCTTCTTCGTGACAGACACCGCCATTCGGGGGTCGCCCGACCGTGAAACTTGGCTTGGAATGAACCTTCGTCACGTTTTGTGGTCACCAGGTGGGACGAGCGCCCACCCCGCCGTCCACCACGAGGTCGTGCCCGGTGATCCACGACGCCATCGGCGAGGCGAGGAACACGCACGCGTCACCGACGTCCTCGGGCGTGCCCAGGCGCGTCAGCGGGGCCGCCGCCGTCCACCGCCGGACCCCGTCGGGCCACGCGTCCTCGATCCCGGGCCGCCCGACCAGTCCCGGGGAGACGGTGTTGACCCTGATCCCGCGCTCCCCGTACTCCAGCGCGGCCGACCGGGCATGCATGATCAACCCGGCTTTCGACGCGCTGTAGTGCGCGTGCCCGCGCGCCGGGTGCGAGCCCTCGACGGAGGCGACGTGCGTGACCGACCCGCCCGCGCCCATCACCTCCACCGCCGCCTGGGTGCAGGAGAACGCGCTGGTCAGGTTCGCGTCCACGACCGAGCGCCACTCGTCGGCGGACATCCCGGCCAGCTCCCGCACCGGCTGCACGCCGGCGCAGTTGACCAGGGCGTCCAACCGCCCGCCCCACCCGAACGCCGCGCGCACCACCGCCCGGCACTCACCCTCGTCGCGCAGGTCGCCCCGGACGCCGAGCACCCCGCCGCCCACGTCCCCGCCGAGCCCGTGCACCACCACCGACGCGCCGGCCGCCGCGAACCGCCGCACCACCCCGCGCCCCACGTGCCCGCTGCCGCCCGTGACCAGGGCGACCATCCCGTCCAGCAGTCCCATGGGGGCGGACGGTAGCGCCGGGGCCGGCCCGGCGCGGGCGCCGGACCGCGTCAGACGACCCGGAGCGGGGTGCGCGGCCCGGCGGGCAGCTCGACCTCGACCGCGTCACCGGGGCGGACCTCGCCGCCGACCAGGACGACCGACATGACGCCCGCCCGGCGCACCGCGCCGCCGTTCCCGTCGCGGAACACGACCTGCTTGAGCAGGCCCTCGCGGAACGCCTCGATCTGCGGGCACGGGTTGCGCAGCCCGGTCACCTCGACCACCGCGTCCGGGCCCAGGCGCAGGCGCGTGCCCGTCGGCAGGCCGAGCAGGTCGACGCCCCGGGTGGTCACGTTCTCGCCGAGCTGCCCGGCGGCCACGTCGAAGCCCAGCCCGGTCAGCTCGTCGTGCAGCTCGGCGTGCATCAGGTGCACCTGGCGCAGGTTCGGCCGCGTCGGGTCGCGCCGCACGCGGGAGCGGTGCTTGACCGTGGTGCCGCTGTGCACGTCGCCCTCGACCCCGAGGCCGGCGACCAGGGTGACGGACCGCCGGTTGGGCTTCGTGAACGTGTACCCCCCGCTGCGGCTGACGGCCGTGACAGTCCCCACGCCCGCGACACCACCGACGGCGGGGCCGGTGACGAACCCTTGACGCTGCGTGCGGACAGCGGTTGACTTCGTCCCCGTAACCGGTTTCGGTACCGGTTCCGATCACCTCGACGAGGAGGGGCACCGTGCGGGTCACGATCGCCGAAGTCGCGCAGCGCGCACAGGTCAGCAAGGCGACGGTGTCCCGGGTCCTCAACGGCAAACCGGACGTGGACGCGGCCACCGCGGCGCGCGTGCGGCAGGTGATCGCGGACGTCGGGTACGTGCCCAGCGCGCGGGCCGTCGGGCTGGCGCGCGGCCGGGCCCGCACCGTCGGGATGCTCGTGCCGTCGCTGACCTGGCCGTGGACCGGCGAGGTCGTGCAGGGCGCGGTGGACGAGCTGGAGGCCGAGGGCTACGGCCTGCTGCTCTACACCGTCAACCGGGGCGCGGAGTCGCTGGCGCAGTTCGCGAGCCACGTGTCGGCCAAGGCGTTCGACGGGCTGCTGGTGATCGAGCCGCCGGACACGTTGAGCTACATCGAGACCCTGCACGACCAGGGCCTGCCGGTGGTGATGATCGACGACCGGGGCAGCCGGCCCGGGTTCCCGTCGGTGACCACCACCAACCGCGAGGGGGCGCGTGCGGCGGCGCTGCACCTCGTGGCGGCCGGGCGGCGGCACTGCGCGGTCGTGACGGGTCCCTCGAACTTCGGCTGCGTGCGGGAACGGCTCGACGGCTTCCTCGACGCGCTGGGCGACGCGGGCCACCACGTGGACCCGAGGCTGGTGGTGGAGGGCGACTTCTCCACCGACCGCGGCGCGGTGGCGGCGGAGAAGCTGATGGCGACGGGCCTGCCGTTCGACGCCGTGTTCGCGCACAACGACCTGTCGGCCCTCGGCGTGATCCGCGCCCTGAACGCGGCCGGCCGCACCGTGCCCGGCGACGTGGCGGTGGTGGGCTTCGACGACATACCCATCGCGGGCCACGCCGAGCTGACGACCGTCCGCCAGCCGATGAGGGAGATGGGCGAGGCCGCGGCGCGCCTCCTGCTGTCCCGCCTGGAGGGCGCCGCGCCGGCCGCCGAACCCGTGGTGCTGCCCACGGAGCTGGTCGCCCGCCGCTCCGGCTGAGCGTCACCGGCCGGGGGCGGCTCGGGGTTTCGCCGCCGGCCGACCACGGGTAAGGACCCCCGTGGAGGTGGGCCGTGGACGAGGAGACGCTCCGCGAGGTCATCGGCGTGCTGGTCCGCGTGATCGAGGCGGCGGGCGCCGGGATCATCGCGGTGGGCGCGCTGTGGGCGCTGGCCCGGATGGTCGTGGAGGGCGCGCGGCACCGCAACACGTCGGTGTTCACGCCGATCAGGCTGTCCCTGGGCAGGTTCCTGGTGCTGGGGCTGGAGTTCCAGCTGGCGGGCGACATCCTGCGCACGGCGGTGTCGCCGAGCTTCGAGGACATCGGTCAGCTCGCCGCCATCGCGGCCATCCGCACGGTGCTGAACTACTTCCTCAACAAGGAGATCGCCGAGGAGCAGGCGCAGGTCGGGGCCGCCGGCACCCGCGACGACGAGCCCGTGAGGCGTGGCGGGTCCGCGACGCGCGAGGACAGGCCCGGACCGCGTGACGACGGCCCCGGGCCGCGTGACGACGGCCCCGGGCCGCGTGACGACGGGCCCGGACCGCGTGACGACGGGTCCGCGGCGCACGACATCCCGCCGCCGCGCGCCTGACGCGGGTCAGGACCTCGCGCCCGACCAGGCCGCCCACAGCTCGGCGTAGCGCCCGCCCGCCGCGAGCAGCTCGTCGTGCGTCCCCGTCTCCACGACCCGGCCGGCCTCCAGCACGACCACCCGGTCCGCCGTCACCGCCTGGGTCAGGCGGTGCGCCACGAGCAGCGCCGTGCGGCCCTCCAGCGCGCGCTCCGCGGCGGCCTCCAGCTCCCGCGCGCCCGCGCTGCCCGCGTCCGCCGTCGCCTCGTCGAGGACCGCCACCGGCGGGTCGGCCAGGACGAGCCTCGCCAGCGCGAGCTGCTGCGCCCGCACCACGGTGAGCCGGTGCCCGCCCTCGCCGACGACGGTGGCCAGGCCGTCCGGCAGGGCGGTGGCCCAGCCGAGCGCGCCCACCCGCGCCAGGGCGTCGGCGATCTCGTCGTCACCGGCCGACGGCCGGGCCAGGCGCAGGTCGTCGACCAGCGGACCGGCGAACACGTGCACCTCCTGGGTGACCAGGGCGACCGAGCGGACCGCCGAACCGAGGTCGACGCCGCCGATCGCGACGACGCCGGTGGTGGGCTCGTGCACGCCCGCGACGATCTTGGCGAGCGTCGTCTTGCCCGCGCCCGACGCGCCGACCAGCGCCACCCGCTCCCCGGCGGCCAGCTCCAGGTCCACGTCCCGCAGCACGGGGTGGCCGGGCACGTAGGAGTGGCCGACCCCGGCCAGCTTCACCGCGCCGTCCGCCGGCCGCACCCGGCCCCCGGTCGGCGGCACGGCCTCGTCCGCGACGCCCACCAGCCGGGACAGCGACGCGGTCGCGGCCTGCGCGTCGTCGGCCAGCGCCAGCGCGGCGTTGACCGGGTTGAACAGGCCGTGCAGGTACAGGGCAGCGGCGGTGGCCGTGCCGACCGACGCGGAACCGTCGCCGACCAGCAGGAAACCGGTCACCAGCACCCCGGCGAGGCCGATGAACTCGGCCAGGTTGAGCCGCCCGAAGAACGACGTCAGCAGCCCGGTGCCGCGCAGCGCCAGGTCCACCGCCTCGCGCGACCGCGCGTCGACGCGGGCCACGTGCTCGTCGGTCAGCCCGAACGCCCGCACGGTCGCCGCACCGCCGATCGAGTCCAGCAGTTGCTGCTGCTGCGCGCCGACCGCGACCCGCTGCGCCGCGTACACCCGCACGGCCCGCCCGCCGTACCAGCGCACGGTGTGCACGTGGACCGGCAGCGCGAGCAGCACGGGGAGGAGGAACCGCCAGTCGAGCACGGCGATGCCGACGACGGTCAGCGCGATGGTCAGCGCCGACCGCGCCACGGTCGGCAGCGCGGTGCGCACCGCGTCGGCGACGACCTGCACGTCCCGGGTCACCCGCGAGGTCAGGTCGCCCGCGCCCGCCTCCTCGACCCGCTCCAGCGGCAGGTGCAGGGCGCGGTCGACGAACCGCTCGCGCAGGTCGGCCAGCGCGCCCTCGCCCAGCCGCGCGACCAGCGCCGTGCCGACCGCGGTCGACGCGCCCTGCACCGCGGCCACCAGGGCGAGCACCACGACGAGCGGGGTGATGTCGGTGGAGCCGGTGCCCACGACGTCCACGACCCGGCCGAGGACGGGCGCGGTGAGCAGGCCGACCGCGGTGCCCGCGAACAGCACCAGGAACGCCGCCCACGCCAGGCCGCGCCGGGGCCGCAGGAGTTCGCCGACCGCGGCCCGGGTGCGCCGGCCCGACGCGGTCGCCAGCAGGTCGCGCGCGGGGCCCCTCACCCGAGCACCACCGGGCGGTAGTCCTGGCGCGCCAGCAGGTCGGCGTGCGCGCCGGAGGCGACGACCTCGCCGCCCGCCAGGAACACCACCCGGTCGGCCGCGGCCAGCAGGGCGGGGCCGGTCGCCACCACGACCGTCGTGCGGCCCGCCCGGACCCGCCTGATCCCGTCGGCCAGCGCCACCTCGGTCACCGCGTCCACGGCGGTCGTCGGGTCGTGCACCACCAGCACCGGCGGGTCGGCGGCGAGCGCCCGCGCCAGCGCGACCCGCTGCCGCTGCCCGCCGGACAGCGACCGGCCGCGCTCGGACACCGGCGTGTCCAGGCCGTCGGGCAGGGCGCGCGCGACGTCGTCCACCCCGGCCGCCGCCACCGCCTCGGCCACGCGCCCGCCGCCGGCCGCGATGTTCTCCCGCACCGTCCCCTCGAACAGGTCGGCGTCGTGCGCGGCCACCAGCAGCGCCGACCGCAGCGCCGCACCGCCCAGCGAGGGCAGCGGGACGCCGTCCAGCGCCGCCGAGCCCGACACCGGGTCCACGTCGCGCGCCAGCACGGCCAGCAGCGACACCGCGTCCGCCGCGTCCCGCGCCACCACGCCGAGCAGCTCGCCCGGCTCGACCGACAGCGTGACGCCGCGCAGCGTCCCCGACACCACGTCGACCAGCTCGACCCGGCCGGCGACCCGGTCCGCGACCCGGTCGGGGGAGGCGGGGCCCGGCGGCACGGCCGGGGGAGCGGCGAGCACCTCGGCGACCCGGGCGGCCGACGCGCGGCCCTGGGCGAACAGCCCGTTGACCCACGAGAAGACCGCGAGCGGCCACAGCAGGAACTGGGCCAGGCCGACCGCGGCGACCAGCTCGCCCGCGGTGATGGCGCCGGACGCGGCCAGGCGACCGCCGACCAGGGCGACGACGGCCAGGAACACGCCGGTCATGGCGATCATCGAACCGTCGAGCCAGGCGCGGGACCGGGCGGCCCGGATCGCCGCCGCCGCGGACGACCGGCTCGTCACCCGGTACCGCCGGGCCGCGGCGGCCTCCGCGCCGATGCCCTTGAGGGCGCGCAGCCCGGCCACCAGGTCGGCGGCCACGCCGGAGGCCAGCGCGGCCCGGTCCTGCTCGGCGTCGCTGCGCCGTTCGAGCGGTTTGCCCAGCAGGTGCGCGCACAGCAGCAGCACGGGCGCGGCCACCAGGACCAGCAGGCCGAGCGCGACGGAGACCCGGAGCAGCGCGACCGCGCCCACCAGCAGCCCGACAACGGCGGCGACCGCGGTGGACAGCGCGAGGGTGACCTGCCCGACGCGCTGGGCGTCGCCGGTGGCGATGGCGGCTAGTTCGCCGGACAGCCGGCCGTGCCCGCCCCCGCCGTCCGGGGACAGCACGCGCGCGGCCAGGCGGGTGCGCACGTCGTGCGCGGCCAGGTTGGCGGCCCGCTCGCCGCACCGCAGGGAGAACCGGAAGCTCAGCGACAGCACGGCGAACACGACCGCGAGCACGCCGATCCACCACGCGAGCCGCCCGCCCGCGCCGGTGCGCACGGCCTCGTCGATCACCACGCCGATGAGCAGCGGCACCGCGGCCTCGCCCGCTTGGTGGGCCGCGCCGAGCACGGAGGCCAGGGTCACCGGTCTCCACTGGCCGACCACGGCTTCCCGGAGAACCGCATTCACCCCGATGCCCGCCTTCCGCGAAAGATCAGGTGAGGCTACCCTAACGCAAGGAGGAGGGCTGGATCACTCCCGCTGGGCGTCAACTTAGGTTAGGGTAACCAAAGTTCGATCTTCCCTGTTGTCGCACCGATGGGACAGCCATGCCACAGCCACCGGTCTTCGACGTCCTCGGCGTCGGCTTCGGGCCCTCCAACCTGGCCCTCGCCATCGCCATCACGGAGCACAACGCCGCCGCGGCGGCCGAAGACGTGGTGACCGCCCACTTCGTGGAGCGCCAGGCGACGTTCGGGTGGCACCGGGGGATGCTGATCGACGACGCCACCATGCAGGTGTCGTTCCTCAAGGACCTGGTGACGCTGCGCAACCCCAACAGCACCTTCACCTTCCTGAGCTACCTGCACGCCAAGGGCCGGCTGGTCGACTTCATCAACCACAAGAACATGTTCCCGCTGCGGGTGGAGTTCCACGACTACTTCGAGTGGGCCGCCGCGCGCGTCGACGACCTGGTGTCCTACGGGCACGACGTGGTCGAGGTGCGCCCCGTCGTCGAGGACGGCGTCACCACGCACTTCGACGTCGCCTCCCGCACCCCCTCGGGCGCGGTGGAGGTGCTGCGCGCCCGCAACCTGGTGCTGGCCACCGGCCTGACGGCCAGCCTGCCGGACGGCGTGCTGCCGTCCGACCGGGTCTGGCACAACCGCGACTTCCTGCACCGCGTGCGCTCGCTGACCGACCCGGAGCGGCTGGTCGTGGTCGGCGCCGGGCAGAGCGGGGCCGAGGTCACCGCGTTCCTGCACGAGCACTTCCCGAACGCCGAGGTGTGCGCGGTGTTCGCGCGCTACGGCTACAGCCCGGCCGACGACAGCCCGTTCGCCAACCGGATCTTCGACCCGGGCGCGGTGGACGACTACTTCGGCGCGCCCGACCACGTCAAGCGCCGGCTCATGGACTACCACGCCAACACCAACTACGCGGTCGTCGACAACGACCTGATCGCCGAGCTGTACCGCCGGGTCTACCGGGAGAAGGTGCTGGGCGCGCAACGCCTGCGGCTGCTCAACCTGTCCCGGGTGGCCGAGCTGGACGACGGCCGGGACGGGCTGCGCGTCACCGTCGAGTCGCTGTCCACCGGCGAGCGGGAGGTGCTCGACGCCGACGTGGTGGTCTACGCCACCGGCTACCGCGAGGCCGACCCCACCGCGCTGCTCGGCGACCTCGCGGCCCGCTGCGCCCGGGACGCGGGCGGCCGGCTCGTCGTCGGCCGCGACTACCGCCTGGACACCGACGACGACGTCCTCGCGGGCCTGTACCTCCAGGGCGGCACCGAGCACACGCACGGCATCTCCTCGTCGCTGCTGTCCAACACCTCCGTGCGGGTCGGCGAGATCCTCCAGTCGGTGCTCGACCGGAAAGGGCTGGTGGCGGGCGCGGCGCCGGTCCCCGCGCAGCCCCGGTACGCGGTGAGCGCCTCGCCCGTGAGCTAACGTCCCGGGGAGTTCGGCAGGTCGCCCGAACCGCACCGCCGTGCGTTCCGCCGCGCTCCTCGGAGGGGTCCCGATGTCCACCAGGTCCACGCTCGTCGCGGTTCTCTCGGCCGCCGCGCTGGCGCTCGCAGCCTGCGGGGGCGGTGACGACGAGGACGCCGCCGCGAGCACCACCGGCCCGCCCGCCCCCGCCGCGCGCGGCGCGTTCCCGGTGTCGGTCGAGCACAAGTACGGCACGACCGCGATCGGGGCGGCGCCGGAGAGGGTCGTCACGCTCGGCCTGTCCGACCAGGAACCCGTGCTGGCCCTGGGCGTCAAGCCGGTCGGCGTCGTGGACTGGTTCAAGGAGCGCCCCTACGGCAGCTGGCCGTGGACGGAGCCGCTGTGGGGCGGCACCCGGCCCGAGGTCGTCGGCGAGCGCGACGGGTACGACCTGGAGAAGGTCGCCTCGCTCGACCCCGACCTGATCGTCGCCGCGTACTCCGGCATGAGGCGGGAGCAGTACGACGCGCTGTCGGAGATCGCACCGGTCGTCGCCCAGCCCGCGGGGTTCCCGGACTACGGCGTGCCGTGGCGCGAGCAGACCCTGCACATCGGCCGCGCGCTGGGCAAGGAGGCGGCGGCGCGGGCGCTGGTCGACGGCGTCGAGGCGCGGTTCGCCGAGGTCCGGGCCGCGCACCCCGGGTGGGCGGGCAAGACGGTGGTCGTGGCCGACAGCTTCGCGCCCGGCGTGTACTCCGCGTTCGCGCCGACCGACCCGAAGACCGCCTTCCTGGCTGAGCTGGGCTTCACGCCCTCCGGCGGGGTCGGCGCGCTGGCGGACGACAACAACGTGGCCGAGCTGAGCGAGGACCGGCTCGGCCTGCTCGACGCCGACCGCCTGGTGTGGCTGATGTCCGACCGCTCCGCGTGGGACCGCGTCGAGTCCGCGCCCGCCTACCGGCGACTGGGCGTGGCGGCGGAGGGGCGCGACCTGTTCCTCACCTACACGGACCCGCCGATCGGCGCGGCCATGTCGTTCAACACCGTGCTGAGCGCGCCCTACGCCGTCGAGCAGGTGGTACCGCTGCTGGAGGCGATCGGGGACTAGCGACCCGCCCGCTCGGCCTTACTGCCCGCGCCCGTACCTGAGGGCGAGGCCGTCCAGCAGGGACGCCCAGCCCAGCTCGAACAGGTCGTCCAGCACGAGGTCGTACCCGACGTCGGCCAGGGTGGTCAGCACCCGGGCGAACGTCGGGTGCCCGCCGGTGTCCCGGATGGCGGTCAGCGCCGGCATCCGGGACTCGACCCACTCCTCGTGGTCGACCCCGGACTCGCCGCGCGCCTGCTGCTCGCGCTCCAGGTGCACCGCGATGCCCTGGACGTAGCTGAACAGCAGCACGTGCAGGTCGAACATCGCGTGCACGTCCAGGTCGAAGGTGTCGAGCGCGGCGAGCACGAACTCGGCGTGCACCATCAGGTTCGGCAGCGGCAGCGGGCGGGTGATCGGCCCGATCGAGGCGAGCCACGGGTGCCGCCGGTGCAGCGACCACAGCGTGCGGCCGGCCAGCTCCAGCCGGGCGCGCCAGTCGGCCGGCGGGTCGGCCGGGTAGCCGCGCTCGCCGTACGCGGCGTCGGCCATGAGCAGGACCAGCTCGTCCTTGCCCGTGACGTACCGGTAGGGCGTCATCGCCGCCACGCCGAGCCGGGCCGCGACGCCGCGCATGGACAGCGCGGCCAGCCCCTCGGCGTCGGCGATGGCGACGGCGGCGCGCACGACCCGGTCGGTGGTCAGCTCGCGCGCCGGCGCGGTGCGTGCCCGCGTCGCTCGTGCCTGTGCGGTGCGCGGGGGTGCGGCGGCCCGCGCCGGGCCCGCCACCACCGTGCCCGAGCGCGGTTCGGCCCGCACCACGCCCTGCCGCGCCAGCTCCGCCAGCGCCCTGGCGGCGGTGGCGGCGGCCACGCCGAACTCGGCCGCGACCTGCCGCGTCGACGGCACCCTCGCCCCCGGCGGCAGCCCGCCCGCCTCGATCCGCCGCCGCAGCTCGGCCGCGATCCCCGAGTACTTCACGCCATCCCCCTGTACTAGTGCAGAGCGTGGACTGTACTAGCCCAGTTTTGGCACGTCTTCGCAGCTGGTGCCACCGTGTGCGGCGTACGCGGCAACCGGTGCGGCGTACGTGGGCAGCAGGGGGAACACCATGCGGAACGTCCTGGTCTCCGGTGCGGGGATCGCGGGCACGGCCCTGGCGCACTGGCTGGGCCGGCGGGGCTTCCCGGTCACCGTGGTCGAACGCGCGCCGGGCGTGCGGCCGGGCGGGCAGGCGGTCGACGTGCGCGGTGTCGCGCTCGACGTGGTCGACCGGATGGGCCTGGGCGGGCAGGTCCGGGCCGCCCGCACCCGGATGCGCGGCATGTCCCTGGTCGACGGCACGGGTACCGAGCTGTTCCGCAGCGAGGAGGTCGCGTGGAGCAGCGGCCGGGTCGACAGCGAGGACGTCGAGCTGCTGCGCGAGGACCTGGTGACGCTGCTGATGGGCGCGACCACCGGCGCGGAGTACGTGTTCGGTGACCGGATCACCGCCCTGGAGCAGGACGAGCGCGGCGTGCGGGTGGAGTTCGCGCGCGGCGGGCCCCGCACGTTCGACCACGTGATCGGCGCGGACGGCGCGCACTCGGCCGTGCGGCGGCTCGCGTTCGGGCCGGAGGAGGACTTCACCCGGCACCTGGGGCAGTACCTGGCGATCTTCCCCGCGCCGAACGTGCTGGGCCTGGAGGACTGGCAGGTGTGGTTCCGCACCGAGCGGGCCGGCGGCGTGGTGTACCCGGTGCGCGGCAACAGCGAGCTGCGCGTGACGCTCGGGTTCGGCGCGGAGCGGCTCGACCACGACCACCGGGACGTGGCCGCGCAGAAGGCGCTGGTGGCGTCGAGGCTCGCGGGCGTCGGCTGGGAGGTGCCGAGGCTGCTGGGGCACATGGCCGACGCGGAGGCGTTCTACTTCGACGCCGTGGCGCAGGTCCACCTCGACCGGTGGAGCGCGGGCCGGGTCGCGCTGGTCGGCGACGCGGGCTACTGCGCGTCGGTGATGTCCGGGCAGGGCAGCGGCCTCGCCCTGGTCGGCGCGTACGTGCTGGCCGAGGAACTGGGCCGCGCCCCGCACGAGGAGGCGTTCGCCGCCTACGAGCGGCGCATGCGCCCGTTCGTCGCGCTCAACCAGGCGCTCGCGACGGAGAACCCCGACGGCCCTCCGTCCGAGGAGTCGGTGGAGAAGGCCAAGAACGCGCTGTCGCTCGACGCGGCGTGAACCGGTGGACGTTCCCCGGCGCGCCCTGGTTGCGTGCGGGGGCGTGGACCACGGTGAGTTCCGCGACCCGCGCCTCGCCGACGCCGACGCCGACCCCACCGCGCCCGCCGAGGTGTCGATCGTGCGGGAGGCGCGCGTGCTCCGCACCCGTCCCGCGCGAGTGGCGCTGCTCCTCGCGGCCCTCGTCAACGCCGCCACGTCCGCGACCTTCGCCTACCTGGCCGTCCTCGCCACCGAGGTCGCCCACGTGCCCGCCGGCGCGTTCGGGGGTCCCCTCCTGGCCGCCGCCGCGCACCGGGACGCGCCGTGGGTCAGCGCCGCCCTGGCCGCGGTGGGGGGCGGTCGTCCTGGTCATCACCCGGACCCGGTCGCGGCGGCCCGCCTCACGGGCGCGGTGACGCCGTTCCGCGCGCGGTCAACAGGAACGCGGGCGACGACCAGTAGTCGTGCAGCGGCTCGACCGCGACGTCGGTGAAGCCCGCCCGCGCCACCTGCTCCACCCACCGCGCCGCCGGCTGCTCCCAGGTCGAGCGCACCGCGCCCGGCAGCAGCTGGCCGGTCAGCACCGGCATCAGGAAGCCCTGCGCGACGAGGTCGCGGTCCTCGCCGTACTCGGCCAGGCCGCGCTCGTAGGTCTCCGCCAGGAACGCGCGGTGCTCGGGGCCCCCGTGCGGCACGTCCGGCACGTCGAACTCGACCAGCGCCAGCACGCCGGCGCGCGCCACCAGCTCGGCCAGCACGCCGTCCCGCTCCCCGTGCGGCACGGTGTGCAGCGCGAACGTCGACTGCACCACGTCGTACGCGGAGCCCGTCGTGGTCAGGAAGTCCTGCACCCGCCCTGGGAACGCGGTCACGCCGGGCAGCCGCAGGCCGTCGAGCAGCGCCCGCGACGGCTCCACCACGCTCACCCCGACCGGCGCGTGCGGCCGGGCCAGCGCGGGCCGCAAGGCCCGGCCGTCACCGCAGCCGACGTCCAGCAGGGTCGTGGGCCGCACGCGGTCGTACAGCGCGCCCAGCGCGTCCACGACCGCCTCGTACAGCGCGACGTTGCCGCCGCCGCCCGCGAACGCCTCGAACGCGGCGGGCCGGTCGTACACCGACCCGCCCGCCGCGCTGTCGAGGTGCTCGGCCAGGGCCCGGCCGAGCGGGGTGGCGGCGTCGCGCACCGCCTCCCGCGCCCGTGCCCGGTCACCGTCGGCCAGCGCGCCCAGCGCTTCCTCGATCGTCACCCCACAGTTCTACGCCGTGGCGCCGGTGACCGACGAGCCCGACTTGGTCACGTGGTAGGTCACCGTCGTGCCGCTCCAGTAGTGGAACGTCAGCGTCACCCGGGCCCCGTCGGTCACCTCGGCGAAGAACTCCGGCTTGAGCAGCGTCGTGCCCGCCGCGTAGTCCGGTGCGAAGGTGTAGTCGTACTCCTTGAACGACGTCCAGTTCTGCGGCCCGGCGTTGGAGCCGTCGGCGTACTTCGCCTCCATGGTGGCCAGCTTGTCGCCGCGGAACGCGGTCGGGATCGCGAACGCCGCCGTCGTGCCGGTCGCCGCCTGGAGCACCGGCGGGTCGTAGGTGACCAGGTCGACCCGCCACGGCACGCCGGCCGAGAAGCGCGCCGACAGCGTCGCGTTCACCCCGTACGCCCGCGACCCGAGCAGCCGGGTCAGCAGCGGCGCGGACAGCGTGAGCTGGTCGCCCGACACGGTGTAGTCCGTGCCGCGCACCAGGTCGGTGCCGCCGTGCCGCAGGCCGGTGAACGACGTCCCGTTGAGGTTCAGCGTGATCGTCTTCGCGCTCACCGCCGACGACTTCGGGTTGAACACCTGGTCGGTGGACGCCGTGCCGGACCGGGTCGTCCAGCTCGACTCGATCTGCGCGATCAGCTCCGGGTCGCTCCACCGGAACGAGGTGCGGCCGAGGTGCTGGCCGTTGTCCCACAGCATCGTGGTGATCTTGCGGGTCTTCGCGTGGTGGCCGAGGAACTCGAAGAACTTCAGCTTCTCGCCCTGCTCGATCGTGCCGGTGTGGCGGTCGAAGCCCAGCAGGCCGTACTCGCCCAGGACCACCGGGATGCCGCGTGCGGTGAACGTGGCGTGCACGCGGTCGAACGCGTCCGTCAGGTCCTTCTGCGCGGTGGCGTCGAAGCGGTACCCGCCCGCGATGTTCACGCTGAACGGCCAGTAGCCGTAGTAGTGGAACGTCGCGATCAGGTTGCGGTCGCCGAGTGCGCTGAACGTGGCGTTCAGGTTGTCCAGGTGCACCTGGTCGGCCGACGTGTGCAGCGACGGCAGGACCAGCAGGCGGGTGGTGTTGCCGCCGCCGGAGCCGCGCACGATCCGGTGGAACGAGGTGTTCAGCTCGTCGAGCAGCTGCGCGTTCTGCGCGTCGCCGGAGCTGCCGGTGAACTGCGGTTCGTTCACGCTCTCCAGGACGAGCTTGTCCGACGAGTCGCGGAACGCGCTCGCGAGCTGCGTCCACGTCGCGTTGTAGCGGGCCAGCACGTTCGCGCGGTCGCCCGGCATGGCCGAGATCCACTGCCACGAGTCGTGGTGGACGTTGAGCATCACGTAGAAGCCGTCCGCCAGCGCCCAGCCGACGACCTCCTTCACCCGGTCCAGGTAGGCCGGGTCGATCGCGTACGACGGCGCGCCGCCCTGGTGCTGGCCCCACGTGACCGGGATGCGGATGCTGTTGAAGCCCTGCGCGCGGACGTTGTCCAGCAGCGCCTCGGTGATCCTCGGGTTGCCCCACGAGGTCTCGTCGGCGCCGGTCGCGTCGAGCGAGTTGCCGAGGTTCCAGCCGGGCTGCATCGCCGCCACGGCCGCCACCGCGTCACCCGCCGGCGGGGTGGTCGTCGTGGTCGTGGTCGTGGTGGTCGTCGTCGGGTTGGTGCTCCCGGTGCACGTGGTGCCGTTGAGCGCGAACGACGAGGGCGCGGTGTTGCCGCCCGTCCACGTGCCGTTGAAGCCGAACGACACCTTGCCGTTGGTCGCGATCGAGCCGTTCCAGCTCGCGTTGGTCGCCGTGACCTGCGCGCCCGACGCGGTGACCGTCGCGCCCCACGCCTGGGTGACCGACTGGCCCGACGGGAACGCCCACGTCAGCCGCCACCCGGACACCGGGTCGCCGAGGTTGGTGACCTCGACGTTGGCGGAGAACCCGCCCTGCCACTGGCTCGGCACCGCGTACGCCACGCGGCAGCCGGGCGCCGCCTGGGCGTTGGTCGCGGCGACGACGCCGAAACCGGCCAGGACGGTGGCGACGGCGCTCGCCAGCAGTCCGACCCACCACCGCGCCATTCTTGAGTTGCCTCGCGGACCGGCCATTTCGCTCCTTTGCACAAATCGCCCGGCACGATGCTTCCCGTGAGGTGTCGGAAACGCAACCGTTTCGACAGCGGTAAATCGGCGGCGCAGGTCAGCGCGGTTGTCGTCGTGCGTTGTTCGACGGTCCCGCCTTTTCCGTTCGACGCCGTTCGACGGCGTTCGACACCCGCGCCGCCGATAACGCCCGCCCCGCCGCCGGCGTCACCAGCGCACGGGCAGCGCGGCCAACGTCCGCATGGCCGGCGACACCGTCCACCGCAGCTCCCCCTCCGGCACGGCCAGGCGCAGGCCCGGCGCGCGGTCCAGCAGGGCGGCCAGCGCGACCCGCAGCTCCACCCGCGCCAGGTGCGCGCCGATGCAGTGGTGCGTGCCGTGGCCGAACGCCAGGTGCCGACCGGTGCGGCCGGGCGCGAAGCCGTCGGGCTCGGCGAACCGGTCCCCGTCGCGGTTGGCCAGCGGCAGCGCCGCGGTGACCTCCTCGCCCGCCTGCACCAGCTCGCCGCCCAGCTCCACGTCCTCGACGGCGGTGCGCGCCATGCTCGTGGTGACCGAGGGGCTGTACCGCAGCGCCTCCTCCACGGCGGCGTCCAGCAGCGCCGGGTCCCGCCGCGCCGCGTCGAGCAGGTCCGGGCGGGACAGCAGGCACAGCGCGGTGTGCGCGATCTGCGCCGCGGACAGGGCGTGCCCGTCGAAGAACAGCGACGCGGCCAGCCCGGTCAGCTCCCCGGCGTCCAGCCGGCCGTCGCGGTGCGCCGCCACCAGGTCGGCGAGCAGCCCGGTCGGCGGGTGGTCGCGGTCGTGCAGCACGGCCGCGACCACCTCGTGCAGCACCAGCTCGGCGCGGTGGACCTCCTCGCGCGTGGCGCCCGGCTGGCCGAGCCGGTCGTTCGCGGCGCGGCGCACCCGCTCGCGGTGCGGTCCGGGCACGCCGAGCAGCTCGCACTGCGAGGCGAACGTCAGCGGCGCGCAGTAGTCGTGCAGCAGGTCCGCCGTCGAGCCCGCCCGCGCGAGGCCGTCCAGCAGCTCCCCGGCCACGCGCTCCGCGTACGGGCGCAGCAGCTCGGCCCGCCGCGCCGAGAACGCGCCGCCGAGCAGGGCGCGCACCTCCGTGTGCCTGGGCGGGTCGAACTCGGTGATCGACATCAGCGTCGCCGGCCCGCGCGGGTGCACCGCCTCCGCCGACCGCGCCCGGCTGAACCTGCGGTCCCGCAGGAGCTCCAGGCTCTCCCGGTACCCGGTGACCACCCAGCGGCGCCCGCCGCCGGCGGTCGTCACCGGGCACACCGGCCGGTCCGGGGCGAGCGGCACATCACCCACCAGGTGCCGCACCTCCCTGCCCTCCACGAAGTCCAGGCCGCCCAGCCCCGCGACGACGTCCACCACGCCACCTCCCGTCATCGTCGTGCCCCTGCCGGGGCGGTGGCCGGGGCGCGGGTCGTGGCGCGCAGGGCCAGCAGGCAGATGAGGACCGACCCGACCAGCAGCGCGCCGACCGCGACCCGCAGGTCGGCGTGCCCGGCGAGCCCACCCACGGCGGCCGGGCCGAGCAGCGGTCCCACGCCCGCGAGCGAGGCGGCCGAGCCGAGCGCCGCGCCCCGGTCCTCGTCGGACGCCCCGCGCCCGACGAGCCCGTAGGCGGTGGGCGCGGCGACCGAGACGGCGACGCCGACGAGCGCGGTCGCCGCCAGCCCCAGCTCGGGCGTCCGGGCGAGGGCGAGCAGCAGGACGCCGACGCCGGACAGCGCGCCGGAGGCCACCAGCAGCGCCCGGTCGCCGAACCGCGAGGACAGCCGGTGCCCGCTCAGCCGCCCCACCGCCATCGCGCCCGCGAACACGCCGGGTGCCGCGGCCGACAGGGTCACCGGGGCGCCCAGGACCTCCGCCAGGTACACCGCGCTCCACTGCTGCACGCCGCTCTCCACCAGCATCGCCACGCCCGCGAGCGCGCACAGCACCAGCACCGCGCGGTCCGGCCGCACCCGCGCGCGGCGACGCGGCCCGCCCCGCGCCAGGTGCTCGGGGACCAGTCCGCGCGCCACGACGACCGCGACCGCAGCCGCGAGGGCGGGCACGACGCCCACCACCGGGGCCGACGCCCCCGCCGCCCGCGCGACGCCCGCCACCGTGCCGCCGACCAGCAGCCCGACGCAGAACAGCGCGTGCGCCCGGTTCATCACGCGCGCCCCGGACCGGGCCTCGGCGTTCGCGGCCAGGGCCAGCACGACGACGTTGCACGCGCCGGAGCCGACCCCGAACAGCGCGACCCCGGCCACGAGCGCCGGCACCGACCAGGCCAGGAACGGCAGGCACGCGGTGAGCGCGAACAGCGCCGCCGAGGTCACCGCGACCGGCCGCCCGAACCGGTCGAGCAGCCTGCCCACGGCGGCCATCGCGGGCATCGCGGCCAGCGCGCCGACCAGGAGCGCCGCGCCGAGGTCCGCGTCACCGGCGCCGGTGACGCGCTTGATCTCCGGCAGCAGCGCCAGGTACGGGCCCCACAGCGCCCCGTACCCGGCGAACGCGGCGAGCACCGCACCCGCCCGCGGTGTCGTGCCGATATCGGTGATGAGGGCCATGACCGATCCCCCCGCCCCTTTCGGATTAATTTCCACCGCCCCCGGTGGAAAGCTTTCCGGTGCGCAGCACCCGGAAAAGCAGCGCTTTTCGGAAAGCTCTGGGACAGAACAACGGCGACCGTATCAGCGCACTCGCGGGAATGGTCCGCAGGAATTCGTCAAGTCCATCGGCGAAAGGAGTACGCGCTTCCGCGCCGGTGTTGAAGCCGCAGGTTGACGGCCTGTGCCCGGGTGGTCACCCGCCGGGTGCGGCGCGGACGCATCGTTTCCCGATGCATACTTCGTCCGATCCCGCGTTTCCACCGCGCGACGGCGGTGTTGCACTCGCCGCACCCGGTGCCGATAGTGATCACCATGGACCTCGCCGACCTGTACCGCGACCTGCACCAGCACCCCGAACTGGGGTTCGCCGAGACGCGCACGGCCGCGGTGGCGGCCCGGGAGCTGCGGGCCGCCGGGTTCGAGGTGACCGAGGGCGTCGGCGGCACCGGGGTGGTCGGGGTGCTGCGCAACGGCGACGGCCCCACCGCGCTGCTGCGGGCCGACATGGACGCGCTGCCGGTGGAGGAGAGGACCGGCCTGCCCTACGCCAGCGCGGTCGTGGTCGACGGCACGCCGGTGGCCCACGCGTGCGGCCACGACGTGCACGTGACGTGCCTGGTCGGCGCGGCCCGGGCGCTGGCCGCCGACCGCTCGTCGTGGTCGGGCACGGTGCTGGCGGTGTGCCAGCCCGCCGAGGAGGTGGGCGGCGGGGCCGAGGCGATGGTCGCCGACGGGCTGTTCGAGCGCTTCGGCCGGCCCGACGTCGTGCTGGGGCAGCACGTGGCGCCCATCCCGGCGGGCGTGCTCGGCCTGCGCCCCGGCCCGGCGTTCGCCGCCGCCGACAGCCTCCGGGTGACCCTGCGCGGCCGGGGCGGGCACGGCTCGCGCCCCGAGGCCGCGGTGGACCCGGTCGTGATGGCCGCGGCGGTCGTCCTGCGGTTGCAGACCATCGCGTCCCGCGAGACCGCCGCCACCGACACCGTCGTGGTCACCGTCGGCGCGGTCCGCGCGGGCACGGTCGCCAACGTCATCCCGGACGACGCGGAGCTGCTGCTGAGCGTCCGCACCTACGACCCGGACGTGCGGGCCCGCGCGCTGGCCGCCGTGGAGCGCATCGCCCGCGCGGAGGCCGACGCGTCCGGCGCGCCCGAACCGCCCGAGGTGGTCGTCGAGACGAGCTACCCGGCCGTGGTCAACGACCCGGACGCGGTCGAGCGGACCCGCGCGGCCCTCGCCTCGGTCGTGCCGGTCGTGGTGGACCCGGGCCCGGTCACCGGCAGCGAGGACGTGGGCGTCTTCGCCACCGCCGCCGGCGCGCCCCTGGTCTACTGGCTGCTGGGCGGCGCCGACCCGGCGGCGTTCGAGGGCGCCACGTCCGTCGACGACATCCGCGCCAGGGTGGCCGCCCAGCCGGCCAACCACTCGCCCCTGTTCGCCCCGGTGGTCAGCCCCACCCTCGACCTGGGCGCGGCGGCCCTGGCCGCCGCCGCCCGAGCCTGGCTGCCGGCGCGGGGCTGACCCCCGTGGACGCGGTGCGGCCCGGGGCGCGACATCCCGCGCCGCGTGCGCGCAGGGGGCCTGCGGTGACCTGCGCGCCGGGACAGCCTGCACCGGGACAGCCTGCGCCGGGGTGGCCCGCGCCGGCGTGACCTGCGCGTCGGGGTGGTCTACGCGCCGGCGTGACCGGTCGCCTCCGGGCGGGGGAGCAGCCAGCGGATCGCGCCGGTGACGCCGTGGCCCGCCAGGCGCACCGCGGTCGCCTCCGTCAGCGGCAGGAGCGGCAGGCGCAGCGGCAGCCGGCTCCACCACGGCAGGGACGCCGCCGCGGCGGCCGCGACGGCGGCGTACGGGAGGCGCGCCGGCACCGGCAGCGGCGGGGTGAGCAGCAGGAAGCGGGCGGCGTCGCGGGCCTCCCGCGTGCCGCGCAGCTCCGGGCGGAACGCGGCGAGCCGGGCGTCCAGGCCGGCCACCGTGGTCGGCGGGTCGGGCACGCCCAGGGCGCGCGCCACCCGCGCCGCGTCGGCCACGTAGCCGTCCTGCTCGGCGGGCGTCAGGCGGGTCGAGCCGTAGCGCCGGTGGCAGCGCAGGAAGCTGTCGACCTCGGCGGTGTGCACCCAGTCGAGCAGGTGCGGGTCGTCCGCCCGGTACGGCCTGCCGTCGGGCGCGGTGCCGCGCACGCGGCGGTGGATGCCGCGCACCCTGGCCACGGCCCGCTCGGCGTCGGCCGCGGGCCCGAACGTGGTCACCGCGAGGAACGCGCTGGTGCGCTGGAGCCGTCCCCACGGGTCCTGGCGGTAGTCCGAGTGGCCCGCCACCCCCGCCATCGCGAGCGGGTGCAGCGACTGGAGCAGCAGGGCGCGCAGGCCGCCGATGAACATGGCCGCGTCGCCGTGCACCCGGCGGATCGGGCTGTCCGGGGCGAACCAGCGCGGCCCCGGGCCCGAGTGGATGCGGTCGCGCACCCCCGGGCCGTCCGGACCGGCCACGCGGCTGAACACGGCCGCACCGAGGCGTTCGCGAAGCACGTCCACCGCGACCTCCTGACCCACGAACTCACCCACGAACGAGTGACTACTCACCAGTATGGGGTCAGTTGGGTCGCGGCGGCTGGTCCGACAGGGCGTCGAACGGGGTCACCAGGCCGTCGCGCACCACCCGTCGCGCGTCGGCCCACCGCACGGCGAGCTGCCCGACCGCCAGCGCCACGTACACGCCGGCCAGCACGGTGGTCACCACCGCGTTCACCTCGTCGGGCAGCACGAGCCCGGCCACGAACTGGCCCGTGAACAGCACGAACAACGTCGTCGCGCCGACCACCGTCAACCCCAGGTCGACCAGCACGCTCACCGCGAACAACGACTGCGCCGCCGTGATCAGCAGCTCCAGGCGCTGGTGCTGGTCGAGGGGCAGCCCCGACGTCGAGCCCGACGCGACGGCGAACGCGATCGGCAGCGTGCCGACCAGCAGCGTCCACTGGTTGACCTTGCTCGACAGCAGGGTGCCCAGCGAGTGCGACGCCTTGAGCCGCACCGCGTACAGGCACGCCACGATCAGCTCCGGCGACTCGCTCGCCAGCGGCGCGACCCACTGGACCAGCAGGAACTGGTCCACGCCGAGCTGCGCGCCGGTGTCGACCAGGTTGCTCGCGAAGTGCTCGGCGGACGCCAGGACCACCGCGCCGGCCACCGCGAACATCCCGATCACCCACCGCCGCCGGGGCCCGCGCGGCTTCCCGCCGACCCACGCCGACACGCCCAGCAGGTCCGGCTCCTCCACCGGGGCCTTCGCGAGCCGCCACACGTACCCGCCGAAGATCGACACGAACACCGCCGCGTCCACCAGCGTCAACGAGTCCCGCAGCGGCAGGGTCAGCGAGTACAGCGTGGCGAGCCCGAGGAACGCCACCTCCGCCGACATCACCGGCGCCAGCGCCACCCGCCCCGGCTGCGCGGACGGCGTCTCCCGGCGCGCCCGCAGCGCCGCGACGCTCGCCACCAGCACCACGAGCGGCCACCCGATGCCGACCAGGATGCGGTTCGCGCCGGTCATGTTCGCCAGCGCCAGCGAACACGGGTCCTCCCCGCCCGCGGGGGCCGCGCACGCGCCGTTCTCGGCGAACACCCGCCCCGCCTCGAACGTGAAGACCAGGTCCACCGCGTACTCGGGCAGCACGGCCACCATCGCCAGCACCGCGATGGCCAGCCCCGCGCTCACGTCGACCTGCGCCGCCTCCGCCGCCCACGACAGCACGAACGCCGCGCTCACGATCGCCACCCCGAACACCACCGCCGCCAGGGCGGGCGGCAACGACGGGTGCGGCCACCCCAGGTAGTCCGCCGCGCCCAGGTACGTCCCGGGCACCCCCACCCCGACCGCCACCCCGAGCCGCCGGGGGAACCCGGTCCGGGCATCCGTGCGCGCATCACCCATGCCGCGGGGGTTTCCCCGCCCGTGCGCCGCCAACCGACACCTGTTCGCGGCACGCGGCCGGGTCGGTCGGCCCTCCGGGCCGCGGGTCGGCACCCACGCGATGTGGTGATTTCTCCCGCAAATCCGACGTGGTGCGTGGGATCGGCTCGACCGCACCGGCATACAGGTGGGTGCAAGGACGGGGGCGTGACGAGATGGCGGTGGTGGCCGGTGACGCGCGGACTGCTCGACGCGGACGACGATGACGAGTCGGCCGCCAGGGCGCGTGCGGACGCCGAACTGTGCGACCTGCTCCGGCGGCAGGGGTTCCAGGGGCCTGCGTGGGACGGTTTCGTGGACGAGCTGATGGCCTACGGCGTGGACCGGGTCAGGATGCTGATCGCGACCGGGTACGTCGTGAGCGACCGGACGGCGACCCGGCCCGCGTACCTCGACGCCCTCCGGCGAAGGCCCTCCGACGTCGACGAACTCGTGGACGACGTCGTCCTGGCCGGGTTCGCGCTCTTCGTCGACAAGGGCCTCGTCGGCGGCGGGTGGGAGCCGGGTCGGGCGTCGTTGACCACGTACTTCATCGGGGCCTGCCGCCTGGTCTTCCCCTCCGCCCTGCGCACGTGGCTGCGGCGCGGAGCCCGGCACTCCGCCGAAGTCCCCGTCGAGGACGTGGCGGTGGTCCCGGTGCCGGGGTGGCACGAGGAGACCGACCACGTGCAACGGGTCGTCGACCGGCTCGCCGAGGTGTTGAGCCCGCTCGAGATGCGGTTGTTCGGGTTGGTCGGCGAGGGCTACGACCAAGCGGAGATCGCCGACATCACGAGCATGACCGTTCGCGCGGTCGAAGGACGACTGCGCCGTGCGCGGGCCAAGGCGCGCGACATCTTTCCGCAGTGGGGAGAGGAGGGGCGATGACCCCCGACAACAGGACGACCCCCGACGACGAGCGCGCCGGCGACGAGGGCGCCGACCACGAGCGACTGGCCCGACTCCTGCCGGGCGCGGTCGGTGGTGACCGGCGGGCCGTCGAACAACTCCTGGCGCACATACGTCCCCTCGTCACGCGTTACTGCCGAGCCCGGATCGGGCGCGCGGGCCGTTCGACCGCGCGCCCGGAGGACGTCGCCGACGAGACCTGCCGGGCGGTCCTCCGGGCACTCCCCTCCTACCGGGACCAGGGCAGGCCCTTCCTCGCTTTCGTGTACGGCATCGCCGCGCACAAGGTCGCCGACGCCGGGCGGGGCCGGGCGCGGGACGACGAGGAGGAGGACGAGCCGCAAACCGGGAGCGCCGAGGTCCGCCGGCTCCTGGGTGCCTCGTCGCTCGGGCGCCCGGCGGCCGTGGCCGCGCGGGAGCGGGGTGCCGGTCACCGGCTGGGTGCGGCCGCGGCGGTGGTCGTCGACGGTGTGCTGCGCGGTTCCGGGACGGCACGGCACCGCGCCCCGGCGGAGACGGGGGTGGCGGCCCGGGAAGACCCATGCCCGGCGGGGTGAACGGACCGTGTTGTTGGATGGTGCCGTGACGAGCTTCGCGATCGTCGGCTCCGGGTGGCGGGCCGAGTACTTCTGGCGCCTCGCCACCGCCCTCGGCGACCCGGTCTGCGCCGGGGTCGTGTCCCGGGCGCCCAAGGACCTGCCCGTGCCCGTGTTCACCTCGCTCGACGAGTGCCTGACCCGCGCGAAGCCCGACTTCGTCGTCACCGCGACGCCGTGGGGCGTCACGCCCGGGCTCGTCGTCGAGCTCGTGGAGCGCGGCGTGCCGGTGCTGGCCGAGACGCCGCCCGCCCCCGACCTCGACGGGCTGCGGCGGCTGTGGGCGGCGGTCGGGGGGAGCGGGCTCGTGCAGGTCGCCGAGCAGTACGCGCGGATGCCCGCGCACGCCGCCCGGCTGGCCCTGGTGCGGTCGGGCGTGATCGGCGACCCCACGCGGGTGGACGTGTCCTCGACGCACCAGTACCACGCGGTGTCGCTGATCCGGGCCTTCCTGGGCGCCGGGCGCGGGCCCGTCACCGTGCGGGCCACGCGGTCCACCGCGCCGCTGCTGGACCCGATCGACCGGTCCGGCTGGGTCGCCGAACCCCGGGTCGGCACCGCCACCACGACCATCGCGACGCTCGCGTTCGACGGCGGCGGGCTCGGCGTCTACGACTTCACCGACAACCAGTGGCACAACCAGCTGCTGACGCGCCGCCTGCTGGTCCGCGGCACGCGGGGCGAGGTCCGCGACCAGGAGGTCGTGCACCTGGCCGGCGACCGCACGATCGTGCGCACCCCGCTCGTGCGCCGCCAGACCGGTTACGACCTCGACCTGGACGGCTACGACACCGACCACATCACCCACGGCCCGACCGTCCTCTACCGCAACCCCTTCCAGGGGCACCGGTGGAACGACGAGGAGGTCGCGATCGCCACCCTGCTGCTCGACACCGCCCGCTGGGTCGAGGACGCCGGCGAGCCGCCGTACCCGCTGGCCGACGGCGTGCACGACCACCGCGTCGCGCTGGCCGTCGAGGAGGCCGCCGACCACGACCGCACCACCACCGTCACCGAGGAGCCCTGGTCCTGATGCCCCTTGCCTCGCACCCGCTCGACGACGCCACCGCGAACGCCCTGGTCTCCCTGGCCGGCGCGTCGTGGGAGCGCGACGACCTGGACGCCTCCTGGGTGGCCGCGGGCCTGCCGGCGACGCCCGTGGCGTGGCAGGTCCACGAGGAGGGCGACTACCGGCTCGTCGCGGGCGACCGGGCGTTCGCCGTCGGCGTGGAGCCCGACCCGGAGCGGGTGACCGCGTTCGCCGTCGCGTTCGCGGTGTTCCTGGAGGACGCCGAGGGCGAGGAGGGCTTCTTCGACCACTTCGGCGCGGGGTGGTCGGTCGACGGGGACGCGGACCGCGACGCGTTCGACGCGCTGTTCCGCGCCGGGGTCGAGCGGGTCGCCGCACGGCTGGGCGAGCCGCTCGTGACCGGCACGCACGACGAGGCGTGGCACCACGCGGCGTGGCGCGCGGGCGACTGCCTGCTGGTCGTCGCGCAGGGCGAGGACTTCGACTCCTACGGCGTGGCCGACGACGCGAAGCTGTGGCTGGTCCGGCACCCGGCGGACCGGCCGGTGCCGGAGGGCGACGCGCTCTACGCCCTCCTGTGCGGCGACGCCACCCCGGTCTGACGGGCGGCCGACGGAGTCCGGCTGACGGGGTCGGCTAACGGGTCAGCCACACCCGCCACAGGGCCGCCGGGTCGGACAGCGGGTCGCCGTGCACCAGGCTGAAGTGCGCGGGCCCGCCGACGACCAGCCTGCCCGCCGCCGGGTCGCCGAGCAGGTCGCCGCCGCGCCAGGTGAGCGCCGCCAGCGCCTCGTGCGGCGGCAGGCCGGCCCGGACGAGCGCCTCCGCTTCCCACGCGAGCTGGTTGGCGCGCAGCGAGCCGCCGCCGAAGTCGGACCCGCCCGCGACGGCCACCCCGGCCGCGTGCGCCAGCCGCACGCCCTCCTCGGCCGCCTCCAGCCGCGCGCCGATCGTCGCCCGCGACCCCGGCCCGGTGAACCGGTCCACTGTGGACGTGGAGGTGAACGTCAGCCACGAGTGCAGCACGCCCAGCGTGGACACCAGGGTCGTGCCGGCCGCGGCCATGGCCGCCGCCGCGTCGCGGTCGAGCTCGAACCCGTGCTCGACGCTGTCCACCCCGGCCGCCGCGCCGACCCGCGCGCCGTGCAGCGCGCCCGCGTGCGCCGCCACCTTCGCCCCGCGCCCGTGCGCCTCCCGGACCAGCGCGGACACCTCGTCCACGCTGAACGGCGGCGTGTCGCGGTCCGGGCCGTCCAGGTAGACCTTGACCAGGTCCGCGCCGTCGTCGAGCTGCACCCGCGCCGCGTCGAGCAGGTCCGCGCCGTGCGCGACCTCGACCGCCAGCCCGTGCGGCAGCGCGCCGGCGTGCGCGATCCACGTGCCCGCGGCGCGCAGGTACGGGCGGTCGGCGCGGCCCGCCCACTCGTCGCGCAGCCGCAGGCTCAGCGCCCGTTCGCCGCCCGTGGTCGGGTCCGGCCTGCGCGGGGCGCCGACGTCGCGCGCCCACCGGATGCCCGCGCGCACCATCAGCTCGCCGTTCTCCTCGGCCACGGCCAGCAGCTCGTCGGCCGCGTCGAACCCGCGCTGCACCCACTGCGCGCCGCCGGGCATGCTGAGGTGGGCGTGGGAGTCGACCATGCCGGGCACGAGCGTCGCGCCGGACGCGTCGACCACCCGTGCGCGGGCCGGCACCTCGGGCCGGTCGCCCTCCCACAGGCCGGTGACGACGCCGTGCTCCACGAGCAGCGACACCCCGCGCCGCACGGAGTCCGAGCGCCCGTCGGCCAGCGCCGCGCCCTCCAGCAGCACCGCGTCACCGTCGATCCGCGTCCCACCGACCACGGGTCACCTCCGCATCGTCCGCCGGGCGGACGAGTCTGCCCGCCCCAGCCGCAATGATCAGCCGGCGCCCACGTTCGCGCGAGAGTCCAACGCCCAGACCCCGAGAGTCCAACGCTCAAGACCCGAGAGTCCAACGCTCAGGTCTCGTGAGTCCAACGCTCGCGACCCCTGAGTTCTGCGTTCGAGCCGACCGGTCGTTATGCGGAACGGAGAACTCAGGGGTCCTGGACGTTGGACTCTCGGGACCTGGACGTTGGACTCTCGGGACCCGGGCGTTGGACTCTCGGGGCCTGGAGGTTGGACTCTCGGGGTCAGGGGAGCAGGACGAGCTTGCCCCGGGCGTGGCCCGCCTCGACGACGCGGTGCGCCTCGGCCGCCTCGGACAGGGGCAGGGTCGCCCCGACCTCGACGGTGAACGAACCGCGCGCCACCAGCTCGGCGACCTCCGCCAGGCGCGCCGGGTCGCGTTCCGCGGGACCGCCGCTGAACACCACGCCGTGCTGCCGGGCGGTCGGGTCGGCGATCGTCACGACCCGCTCCGCGGTGCCGCCGCGCAGCTCGACCGAGTCGGCCAGCGCGCCCCGCCCCGCCACGTCGAACACCGCGTCCACGCCGTCCGGCGCGAGCGCCCGCACCCGCTCCACCAGCCCGTCGCCGTACGTCGTGGGCACCGCGCCCAGCGCGGCCAGGTACTCCTGGTTGCCCGCGCCCGCCGTGCCGATGACGCGCACGCCCGCCGCCAGCGCGATCTGCACGGCCAGCGTGCCGACCGCGCCCGCCGCGCCGTGCACCAGCAGCGTCTCGCCCGACTTCACGCCGAGCAGCCGCAGCACCCGGTCGCTGGTCTCCACGGCCACCGGCAGCGCCGCCGCGGCCTCCCAGGACAGCTCCGCGGGCTTGTGCGCGAACGACGAGGCGAGCGCCAGCTCGGCGTACGCGCCGCCGTCGGCGAACCCGAACACCGCGTCGCCCACCGACACCCCGGTCACGTCGGGGCCGAGCGCGTCCACCTCGCCCGCCACCTCCAGGCCCAGCACGGCCGGCAGCCCGGGGATCGCGCCCCGCATCGCGCCCGACCGCACCTTGGCGTCGAACGGGTTCACGCCGATCGCCCGGACGCGCACCCGCACCTGGCCGGGGCCGGGTTCGGGGGTGTCCACCTCGGCCACGTGCAGCAGCTCGGGCCCGCCGAACTCGTCCAGCACAACGGCTTCCATCGTCACGTCTCCTCGTCCAGTGCGCCGGTCCGCGTCGACCGGGTGCGGTCCTCCTGTGGTCCGGCACCCACCGTACTCCGATATGTGGCCGGCCACATATTCGTTACACCCGCCACCTGTCCCGGCCGGGCGGCTCGGCCACCAGCGCGGTGCCGAACGCCTCCGCGATCGCGTCCACGTCCCACACCTCCCGCTCCAGCACAGGCTGCTTCGCCGCGTACTGGGCGACCAGGTGCAGCTTGCCCGGCAGGAACCGCACCAGGTGGCCGGTGACCGCCCCGGCGAGGTCGCTGAGCAGGTAGGTGACCAGCGGCGCCATCAGGTCCGGCGCCTGCTCCGGCGAGCTGATGGCGTCGCGGCGCGGGTCGAGGTCCATCATCGGCGTCCACGCCAGCGGCGCGACGCCGTTCACCCGCACCCCCCGCTCGGCCAACGCGCCCGCCCACGACAGCGTCAGCGACGCCACCGCGCCCTTGGACGCGGAGTAGGCCGCCGCGTCCGCGCGCCCCAGCATGGCGCCGGACACCACGTTCACGATCGACCCGCCGCGCATCACCCGCGCGGCCTCGGTGCCGCAGTACAGCGTGCCCAGCACGTTGACCTCGACGACGTGCCGCAGCACCGCCGGGTCGTCCTCCCAGGGCGGGGCGAAGTGCGTGACGCCCGCGTTGTTCACCAGCCCGTCCAGCCCGCCCCACGTGTCGACGCACAGCCGCACGAGCGCCGCCGCCTGCTCCGGGTCGGCCACCGAGCCGGTGTGCGCGACCGCCTCGCCGCCCGCCGCCCGGATCGCCGCGGCGACCTCCTCGGCGCCCGCGACGTCGTTGACCACGACCCGCGCGCCCCCGGCCGCCGCGTGCCGCGCGTACGCCTCGCCCAGGCCTCGGCCCGCGCCGGTCACCACCACGGCCTTGCCGTCGAGAATCCCCATGACGCGGAATCCTCGCGCACACGGGAGGGGCGTGCTAAAAAGAAGGGTTGTATTCGCCCGAAAGGGCGGAAAGCGCTCGACCAAGTATAACACGAGGAGCAAGCGTGACAACAGGGGAATTGTCCGCCGAACGACGCCGCATCGCTTTCCTGCACGACCGGCTCGACCGGGAGCGGGCCGCCGCGCGGGCCGGGCTGGACGCCGCGCTGCGCGACCCGCACGAACAGCGCTGGCACCGCGAGGTGACCGTCCGGACGCTGTCCGAGCAGCTCAGCCGCTTGAAGGCGGCGGAATCCGGCCTGTGCTTCGGGCGCCTCGACCACGAGGACGGCACGCGCACCTACGTCGGCCGGGTCGGGTTGTTCGACGAGGACGCGGACCGGGAACCGCTGCTCACGGATTGGCGCGCACCCGCCGCCCGACCGTTCTACACCGCGACCGCCGCCCACCCGGAAGGCGTGGTCCGACGCCGCCACTTCCACACCAGGGGGCGATTCCTGGAGGCTTTCCACGACGACGAGCTGCACACGACGTCCGCCGCGCTGCTGGCCGCCGTGACCGCGCCCCGCTCGGAGGTGATGCGCGACGTCGTCGCCACCATCCAGGCCGAGCAGGACGAGGTGATCCGCCTGCCGCACGAGGGCGTGCTGGTCGTCGAGGGCGGGCCGGGCACCGGCAAGACCGCGGTGGCCCTGCACCGCGTCGCCTACCTGCTCTACGCGCGGCGGGAACGCCTGTCGCGGCAGGGCGTGCTGGTCGTCGGCCCGAACGCGGGCTTCCTGCGCCACATCTCCCGGGTGCTGCCGTCGCTGGGCGAGACCGACGTGGTGTTCGCGACGCCCGGCGAGCTGTTCCCCGGCGTGCGGACCGAGCGGGAGGACACCCCGGCGCTCCAGGTGCTCAAGGGGGGCCTCGACGCGGTCGACCTGGTGCGGGAGGCGGTCGCGGACCGCGAGGAGCTGCCCGCCGAGCCGGTGCCGGTCGAGCTGGAGGACGTGGTGGTCGAGCTGACCGCGCCGATCGCCGCCGCCGCCCGCGACGCCGCCCGCGCGTCGGGCCTCAGGCACAACGAGGCCGGGCCGGTGTTCCACCGCGCCCTGGTCGACGGGCTGGTCGCGCCCGCGCTCGCCCTGATCGGCGAGGACTGGCCGGAGCTGGCCGACGACGTGCGGCGCGAGCTGGCCGGCCACCCCGACCTGCGCCGCGCCGCCGCCGCGCTGTGGCCGGTGCTCACGCCGCAGGAGCTGCTGGCCGACCTCTACGCGGGCCGCTGCGACGCGCTCGGACGACCGGAGCTGCGCCGCGACGACCCGACCGCGTGGACGGTGTCGGACGTGCCGCTGCTGGACGAGGCCGCCGAGCGGCTGGGCACCGACGGCCGCGCCGAGCGGGAGGCGGCCCGCGCCCGGCGGGCCGAGGTCGACTACGCGCGGGGCGTGCTGGAGGTGGTCGACACCGACGCGGAGATGTACGAGGAGGACCTGCGCGCGGTGGACCTGGTCGACGCCGAGTGGCTGGCCGACCGGCACACCGAGGTCGACCACCGGGTGCTCGCCGACCGCGCCGCCGCCGACCGCGAGTGGACCTACGGCCACGTGGTGGTCGACGAGGCGCAGGAGCTGTCCGAGATGGACTGGCGCGTGCTGGCCCGCCGCTGCCCGAACCGCTCCATGACGATCGTCGGCGACCTCGCGCAGCGCCAGGCCGAGGCGGGCGTCCGCGCGTGGGACCGCGTCCTCGACCGCTACGTCCCGGGCCGCTGGCGGTACCGCGGCCTGACGGTCAACTACCGCACCCCGGCGGAGATCGTGGCCTACGCCGCCCGCGCCCTGGCCGAGGTGGACCCGACCGCGACCGCCCCGACGCCGATCCGCTCCGGCGAACCCCCGCTGGAGGTCACCGGCGCCGACCCCGCGTCGTTCCGGCCGTCGACGGGCACGTTCGCGGTGATCGGGGTCGACGGCCCGCTCACGCCGCGCGCGGCCAAGGGCCTGGAGTTCGACGTGGTCGTCGTCCTCGACCCGGAGCGGATGTCGCCCGCCGAGCGCTACGTCGCCCTGACCAGGGCGACGCGACGCCTGGTCGTGGTCCGCGACCCGGCCGTCACGGGGTGATGCGCACCGAGTCGCTCACGCCACACCCACCGGCCAGCCGCCGATCAGGGGCGCGTGCGACACGGCCAGGTCCACCAGGTCCTGCCGCCGCTCCCGGGGCACGTTCGGCAGTTCGACCTTCAGCCGCGCCTCCACGTCGTACTTCTCGGCGCCCTCGTGGCGCAGGGTCACGCCGGCGGAGACGGTGCAGCCGGAGGTGTCGTCGCCGCCGGAGGACGCGATCAGCTCGATGCTCTGGTGCAGGCACGTGGCCAGCGCGGCGGCGTAGAGCTGCTCGGAGTTCCAGCCGCCGCCCGGGCCGCCCAGCTCCGGCGGGGCGGCCACGGGCAGGTCGGAGTCGTCCACGCGCACCGCGCCCGGCCCGGACACGGCGGTGGTGGAGTACAGGTTCGTCGCTGTCGTCACGGGCGGGGGAGTACCCCGCCCCGCGCGGAATCCACCGGACCGCCGTCATGCGAACGGCTGATGCGGGTCCTACCGTGATCACGGACCGGGCGCGGCTCCCGCGGCCGGTGCGGGCGAGAACGCGTGCGAGCGGAAGGTGGCGGGATGGCGAGGTTGGCGGTCGGCGCGGTGCCGGGGGCGTTCGACGAGGCGGCGCCGGGGTACGACCTGCTGGTCGGCGCGAACCCCGACTACCACCGGGAGCTGCGGCGCTCGGCGACCGCGCTGGGCGTGCGCGACGGCGGGCGCGGGCAGCGCTTCCTCGACCTGGGCTGCGGCACGGGCGCGTCCACGGCGGCCCTGCTGGCGGCGGCCCCGCACGCGGAGGTCGTCGCGGTGGACGCCTCGGCCGGGATGCTCGACCGGGCGCGGCGCAAGTCGTGGCCGGACACGGTGACGTTCGTGCACGCGCGCGCCGAGGACCTGGCCGTGCACGGGCCGTTCGACGGCGTGTTCGCCGCGTACCTGGTGCGCAACCTGGAGGACCCCGACCCGGTGCTCAAGAGCGTGCGGGACCTGCTCAAGCCGGGCGGGCGGTTCGTGGCGCACGAGTACTCGGTGCGCGATTCGTGGGCGGCGGCGGCGCTGTGGACGTTCGTCTGCTGGGCGGTGATCGTCCCGAGCGGGGCGCTGGTGACCCGGTCGCCGAAGCTCTACACCTACCTGTGGCGCAGCGTGCTGGACTTCGACGGCGCGTCCGCGCTGCGCGACCGCCTGCGGCGCACCGGGTTCACCGGCGTCCGCTCGCTGCCCGCCGCCGGGTGGCAGCGCGGCATCGTGCACACGTTCGTGGGTCGCGCCTGATGGGTCGCAGCCTGGTGGGTCGCAGTCCGGTGGGTCGCGGCCTGGTGGGGCGCGGCCTGACCGACCGCCGGCCGACCGACCACGGCCCGGCGGACCGCCGGGCCGTGCGCGTGCCCGGCCCGACCGGGCGGGCGTCGTGCGACGGGAAGCGGGTCGTGGTCGTCGGCGGCGGCATCGCGGGGCTGGCCGCGGCGACGGTCCTGGCCGAGCGCGGGGCGCGGGTCGTGCTGTGCGAACGGGAGCCGTACCTGGGCGGCCGGGTCGGCGGCTGGGAGACCACCCTGGCCGACGGCAGCCGCGCCACGATGACCCGCGGGTTCCACGCGTTCTTCCGGCAGTACTACAACCTGCGGTCGTTGCTGCGCCGCGTCGACCCTTCGGGTGACGCCCTGACGGGAATGCCCGACTACCCGCTGTGGCACGCCGGGGGGTACCGCGAGGGCTTCGCCGGCCTGCCGCGCACCGCGCCGTGGAACGCCCTGGGCTTCCTGCTGCGCAGCCCCACGTTCCGGCCGCGCGACCTGACCACCGTGGACGCCCGCGCCGCCCTGCCGCTGCTGGACGTCTCCGTGCCGCGCACCTACGACGAGCTGGACGACCTCGACGCGGCCACCTACCTGCGGCGCATCAGGTTTCCGGAGGCCGCGCACGCGCTGGCCTTCGAGGTCTTCTCGCGCAGCTTCTTCGCCCACCCGAGCCGCATGTCCGCCGCCGAGCTGGCGACCATGTTCCACATCTACTTCCTGGGCTCCGCCGAGGGCCTGCTGTTCGACGTGGCGGCCGACCCGTTCCCGCACGCCCTGTGGAACCCGCTGGGCCGCTACCTGGCCGAGCGCGGGGTCGACGTCCGCACCGGCACGCCCGTGCGCCGCGTCGAGCGGGGCTTCACCGTGCAGCTGGACGACGAGGTGCTGGACGCCGACGCCGTCGTGCTGGCTGCGGACGTGAACGGCCTGCGCGGGATCGTCGAGAACTCGGACCTGGGCACCCCGGAGTGGCGGGCGGGCGTGAAGGCGCTGGACACCGCCCCGCCGTTCCTGGTCTCCCGCTACTGGCTCGACCGCCCGGTCCGCCGCGACCGGCCGGGTTTCGTCGGCACCAGCGGCTACGACCTGCTGGACAACGTCTCCGTGCTGGACGCCTACGAGCACGAGGCCCGCGCGTGGGCGGCCCGCACCGGCGGCGCGGTGGTCGAGCTGCACGGCTACGCGGTCCCGGACGGCGTCACCGAGGACGAGGCCCGCGCCCGCCTGCTGGCGCAGCTGCACGAGGTCTACCCGGAGACGCGCGGGGCGGGGATCGTCGACGAGCGCCACGAGCTGCGCGCCGACTGCCCCCTGTTCCCGCCGGGCGGCTGGTCGACCCGCCCGACCGTGCGCACGCCGGAACCCGGCGTGGTGCTGGCGGGCGACCTGGTCCGCGTCGACCTGCCGGTCGCCCTGATGGAACGCGCGGCGACCACCGGTTTCGCCGCCGCCAACCACCTGCTGTCGGGGTGGGGCGCGGCGGGGACCGACCTGTGGAGCGTGCCGACGACGGGGCGAGGGCCGCTCCTGCGCACCCTGGCCCGCCGGTTCGGCCGCACCCCGACGACGAGCTGACCGGCAGGCCGACCAAACCCGATCCGGACCCCGACCACCTGCCGCGCCGCACCACGCCCCGACCGTCGAGCCTCAGCCGTCGAGCCCTGGCTGTCGAGCCCCGGCTGTCACGCCTCGGCCGGCACGCCCTGGCCGGCGACCAGCGATTCCCCCAGCGCCGTCAGGGAGTGCACGGTCCGGCGACCCAGGCGGGCCGAGCGGAGCAGGCCGGCGGCGCGCAGCACACCGGTGTGCCGGCTGATCGACGCCGCCGACGTGCCCACCCGGCGCGCCAGCTCGGTCGTGCCCGCCCCCGTCCGGGCGCACCGGAGCACCGCGCCGCGCGTGGGGCCGAGCAGCGCGTCCAGGCCGTCGCCGACCGCGGTCGGGCGCTCCTCCCGGGCCACCGGGTAGACGAGCGCCGGTGCCGGTTCGGCCCGGACCAGGGCGCGACCGCGGCAGAAGTACGACGGCACCAGCCGCAACCCGCGCCCGCCGAGGTGCAGCTCGCCGTCCGGCGCGCGGTCCACCACCAGCACCGGCGGTTCCCAGCGGGCGTGCGGGGCGAACCCGGACAGCAGGCCGTGCACCCCGCCGTCGAGCAGGTCGTGGGCGCGCCGGGCGCGGTCGGCGTCCACGCTCTCCCGCACCGCCGCCGCCCACGGCGCGACCAGCGCGGCGTGCAGGTCGCGCAGCGCGTCCGCCACCCTCATCAGGGCGTGCGGCTCGCCCCGGACCAGCGGCGTCGCCCAGTCCGGCAGCGGTCCGAAGCGGGCCAGGTCCGCCCGCACGCCGGCCGCCGGGGCGCGCCGCACCGCCTCCAGGCCCGCCGCCAACCCGGCGGCCGACTCCGGCGGCGTGAGCAGGGACGGGAACCGCGGCTCCCGCGCGGTCAGCAGGTGCAGCACCCGCACCGCCGGGCCGAGGCGGGACAGCGCACCGCGCACCGCCCGTTCCCACTCCCGGAACTCCGGCGACCGGTCCCGCAACCGGCACGCCGCCAGCGCCACCTCCCACAACGGGTCGGCCCCCGGTGCCACCGACGTGCGCGCCAAGTCGTCGTTGTCGAAGAAGATCCGCACCACGAAGTCCCCCCGGACGTTCCGCTACCCCGTTCTGCTTATCGGCCTGCGCCGGACGACGTTTCCGCTGTGCTGCAAAAGCCTGGCGCGGTACACCCGGCCGGGGGCAGGCTCATGCGTGTTCGACCACCGCACAAAAGGGGGAAGTCATGAGGACGATCGCGAAACTGGCCCTGGCCGCCGTCGCCGCCGCCATGCCCGTCGTGGCCCTGGGCGCGCCGGCGCAGGCGGAGCCGAAGGGCGCCGGTGACGTGGCGGCGCGGCACGCGCCCTGCGGCACCAACGGCCCGAACCTGGACAACCGGACGGCCTCGGGCGCCACGTCGGGGGCGCGCATCCGCACCGGCTCGGACGCCGGCTGCACCGCGCGGGGCTCCAGCCAGTCGTCGCACGTGCTGGACTACTACTGCTGGACCGTCGGCAACGACGGCTTCTCGTGGACGTACCTGCGCAACACCAACACCGGTGTGCTCGGGTGGACGCGCGACGACCTGCTGCCGATCAAGGACGGCGTGCGCGGCAGCAACGTGCACTGCGGGTTCTGACCGACCGCGCGACGGGCACCCCCCCGGTCCGGACCGAGGGGGTGCCCGTCGCGCGCGGCGCCACGCGCCCGTCCCTGCCTCACCTGGTCCGCGACCAATACACCGCCCCCTCCAGCAGCGCCGACAGGCCGACCAGGAAGTGCGGCAGGTCGTCCTTGTGCAGCCGCGCGGTCAGGTGGTCCGCGGTGACGGTGACCTGCTCGCGCTCGGTCGGCCGCGATCTCCGGTGCAGCCGCACCAGGTAGCCCACGACGAGCGCCTCGACGCCCGGCAGCAGGCTCTTGGGCAGGTGGTCGATGTTCCGGGGCAGGGTCAGTTCGACCACGACCCGACCCCGGTCCTTCGTGATGCCGAGGAGGCCGGGCAGCGCGTGGTCCGCCGCTAGTTCGGCCGAGACGGTCCGCTGTGCCATGAGCACAGACCGTGCCAGAACGACACGCCCGCAGGAACGCCCGCCGGTCGCTGGCACCCGTTCGGCAGAGCCCGCAACTCTGCGGAGTCGGCGAGGGTGCGCGGTCCGGGCGGCCCCTTCGGGTGAACCGCGGAACAATCGCTTGAAACGGGCGTAATAGAACGATAGGTTTGGTGTCGGAACTTGTGGTCGGCCCGCGAATGGTGTGCGGGTTCAGCGAACCCATCGCCCGAGTCCCCCCAGGTGTTGTGATCGGGCGATGGGCAGTACAGGACCTTATCCGTTGTCCTGCGGCACGAACGAGTGAATCCCGTTCTTTTCCCTTGCCCTTCTCGGGCCCTGTCTGGTCTGGTGTAGCACGCTCGTCGCAGTCTGTTCAGGGGTGGACGCGACTCGACGGGCCTCGCTGAACACCAACACAGGGGATGTGATCGTGGCGATCACGCTCGACGAAGGAAAAGCGACGTCAACCGTTCCTCTGCGGCGTCAACTCGCGCCGTTCCTGCTGCCGCTCTGCTTCACGACCTCCTACTTCCTCGGGGAAATCGACACCGGGGCGCCGGTCGACCTGGCCACGCCCGTGATCGGCCTGCTGTGGGCGGGGCAGTTGCTCGCCCAGGTGCTCGTCTGCCTCGTCCGGGGGCTCGTCCCGGGCTGGCGGGTCACCTTCAGCGTCACGGCCACCTTTGGCACCAAGCCCGGTAGCCCCGTCCGGCCGGTGCGCCGGGGCTGAGCCGACGCCGCGGACCGCCCGTCGTGAGCCGGCGACGGGCGGCCCGCGGCGGGAACCGGTGGGATCGAGCAGCGGGATCGAGCGGCGGAACCGGGCTCAGGACGGGAAGCGGCCGGTCGTGCGCAGGTCGTAGCGGCGCTCGGCGTAGGCCAGGTCGTCCTTCCACAGCCGGGCCGCCGCCCACTTCATCAGCGGGCGGATGGCCGGGGCCACCGGCAGGGCCTTGGTGAAGCCCGCGCGGTCGGAGTAGGCGATCGTGGCCTCGATGACGGCGGTGCGCGCCGACCCGTCCGGGGCCGGGGCGAGCGGGGTCGCGTGGGTCTCCACGACGCTGCCCGCGCCCTCGCCCTCCACGATGTGCATGACGATCGTGCGCGGCTCGGGGCAGGTGAACGCGGCGACCACGGGGACGCCGATGCGGCCCGCCAGCTTGAACGTCACCTCGACCAGGAAGCGGTCGTCCTCCTCGGTCGGCGTCTCCAGCACGGAGAGGTTCGCGAACGAGTAGGGGTGGAACCACGCGCCGTGCCACGGGTCGAGCCGGTTCGCGACGACGTCCTCGGGCTCGCACCGGCCGATCATGGTGGCCACCGCGTCCAGCGACCCGGCGGGCGGGCGCTCCGGCAGCACGGGCGCGTCCAGCGGCTCCTCACCGCCCACCTCGTCCAGCCGCACCCACACCAGCACGCCGTCGTCGTGCGCCGGGTAGGGGCTCCACGAGCCGAACTTGCGCGACCCCAGCGCCAACCCGTGCCACCGGCACACCAGCTCGCCCCGGTGCACGGCCCCGTCGCACAGCGGCGCGCCCAGGTGCGGGCACGAACCGGGTCCGGCCAGCACCGACGACCCCGACCGCCACGCCACCACCTCGCGCCCGGCGACCGTGCGGCCGAACGGCGCGTCGGCGCGCACCTCGCGGCTCGCCGCCAGCACGAACCAGTTGCCCGACGGGCGGGCGGTGGCGCGCTTCAGGGCCGCCTCGATCAGCGCGGGCTTCGCGTCCCGCCAGGTGGGTTCCTGCTCCGGCCACGGCTTGGCGGCGAAGCGGCGCAACGGGATGGGCATGGGGGTCTCCAAGTCAGGCCAGGACGGCACGGGCCAGGGCGGGCAGGGCGATGGCCAACCGCCTGCCGTTGGACACGGTGACCCGGCGGGACAGCACGTCGTAGTCGGCGCGCTCCACCAGGTCGAGGATGCGCCCGTACAGCCGGTACGCGGTGGCCACGCACGGCCGGGACGCGGGGGAGAGCATCGGGATGCCCGGCGCGGCGTCGCGGTACACCGCCCGCGTCCGCTCGACCTGGAACGCCAGCGCCCGCTTGATCCGCGGGTCGGTCCGGCCGGTGCGCCGCGCCCACAGCAGCAGCTCCCGGTCCACGCCGAACGACGCCAGCTCCTCGGTCGGCAGGTACACGCGGCCCCGGTCGAGGTCCTCGCCGACGTCGCGCAGGAAGTTCGTCAGCTGGAACGCCACGCCCAGCGCCGCCGCCGCCGGTTCGGCCTCCGCGCGCGGCACGGACGTGCCCAGCACCGGCAGCACCTGCAACCCGATCACCGCGGCCGACCCGTGCACGTACCGCCCCAGGTCGGCGTAGGTGTCGTAGGAGGTGACCGTGAGGTCCATCCGCATCGAGGTCATGAAGTCGTCGAACAGCGACCGGTCGATGTCGTAGCGGCGGGCGGTGTCCACCACGGCCGCGACCACCGGGTCGTCGCTGCCGCCCGCGGCCAGGCCGGCCGCCAACCTGTCCTCCACAATGGACAGCTGGGCGGCGCGCTCGGCGGGCGTGCGGCCGTCGTGCACCTCGTCCACGATGTCGTCCGCCCAGCGGGCGAAGCCGTACAGGGCGTGGATCGCCGGCCGCCGCTCGCGGGGCAGCAGGCGGGTCGCCAGGTAGTAGGTGCGGCCGTGCTCGGCGTTGAGCGCGCGGCAGCGCTGGTACGCCCGCCGCAGCTCCGGGTCCGTTATGGCGGCGGCGTCGAGTTCCCGATCGACCGACATGGCGTCCTTCCGCAGGGTTTCGCGACCACGCTAGGACCACCCGCCGCGCACCGCACAACGGGTGGTGCGCCGGGTCGTGTCGATCACGGCCGTGCGTCCCGTCGTGCAGGACGTTCAGCGTGCTGATTAGCTCGTTCGGTGAGCGCAGCCGTCGGAGGGGGCACGATGACGTTGGTATCCAGGGCACGTCCCGGCACGCGGCCGGCGTTCGACGACGGGCTCGTGCCCCGGCTGCACCGCGAACTGGAGGCGTTCTTCGACCGTACGCCCGACCTGGCGCCGGACCTCACCGAGGCGCTGGCCGAGCTGCTGCTGTCCGGCGGCAAGCGCGTGCGGCCGACGTTCGCGTGGTGGGGGTGGCGCGCCGCGGGCGGCCCGGCCGAGGGACCGGGGGCCGACGTGGCGGTGCGCGCGCTGGTCGCCCTGGAGCTGCTCCAGGGCTGCGCGCTGGTGCACGACGACGTGATGGACCGGTCGGCCACCCGGCGCGGCAGGCCCGCGACGCACGTGGCGTTCGCCGCGCGCCACCACCGGGGCCGGTGGGCGGGCGACTCCCGGCACTACGGCGACAGCGCCGCCGTCCTGGTCGGCGACCTGGCGCTGGCGTGGGCCGACGACGCGCTGGTCACCGCCGGGCTGGACGGCGCGGCGCTGGCGCGGGCGTGGACGCCGTGGCAGGCGATGCGCACCGAGATGATCGCCGGGCAGCACCTGGACCTGCTCGCGGGCGCGCGGCGCGAGGAGTCGCTGGAGAAGGCGCTGAACGTGGCCCGGTTCAAGACCGCCGCCTACACCGTCGAACGGCCGCTGCACCTGGGCGCGGCGATGGCCGGCGCGTCACCGCACCTGGTGGAGGCGCTGCGCTCCTACGGCCGGGACGTCGGCGTGGCCTACCAGCTGCGCGACGACCTGCTCGGCGTGTTCGGCGAACCCGAGGAGACCGGCAAACCGGTCGGCGACGACCTGCGCGAGGGCAAGCGGACCCCGCTGATGGCGCTCGCGCTCAACCTGGCCCGCGGCGCGGACCGACCCGACGCGGCACGCGTGCTGCGCGACTGCCTGGAGGGGCACGACGTGACCGACCGGACCGTGGCGGAGGTGCGCGCGCTGCTGTGGGAGCTGGGTGCGGTGGACGCGGTGGAGGAGCGGATCACCTCGCTCACCGGCCACGCGCTCCGGGCGCTCGACCAGGTCGTGCTGGACGCGCCGGTGCGCGCCGCGCTGACCGCCCTGGCGTCCACCGCGACCGACCGGAGGCGGTGACGTGGTGCGCGTCGTGCGTGGCCGCACCGATTCGGTGGTCGTGGTGGGCGCGGGCCTGGCCGGGTTGTCGGCGGCCCTGCACCTGCGCGGCGCGGGGCACGAGGTGACCGTCGTCGAACGGCTCGCCCACCCCGGCGGGCTGGCCGGGCGGCTGGACGTGGACGGCCACCGGATCGACACCGGGCCGACCGTCCTGACCATGCCGGAACTGGTGGACGAGGCGCTGGGCGCGGTCGGCGACCGGCTGGCCGACCGGCTCGAACTGCTGCCGCTGCACCCGGCCTACCGGGCGAGCTTCGCCGACGGCAGCGCGCTCGACGTGCACACCGGGGCCGAGGCGATGGAGGCCGCGGTGCGCGAGTTCGCCGGCGACCGCGAGGCCGCCGGGTACCGCGACCTGCGGGCGTGGCTGACCCGGCTGCACGAGGTGCAGCGCGACCGGTTCATCGGCGCGAACTTCGACACCCCGCTGGACCTGCTCGGGCGCGACCTGGCGGCGTTGGCGGCGCTCGGCGGCTTCGGCACGCTCGACCGGGCGGTGGGCCGGTTCCTGCGCGACCCGCGGCTGCGGCGGGTGTTCACCTTCCAGGCGCTGTACGCGGGGGTCGCGCCCGGCAGCGCGCTCGCGGCGTACGCGGTCATCGCCTACATGGACACCGTGGCGGGCGTGTGGTTCCCGCGCGGCGGGATGCGGGCCGTGCCGCGGGCGATGGCGGACGCGGCGGCGGACGCGGGCGTGGTGTTCCGGTACGGCACCGAGGTGACGCGGCTGGAGTTCGCCGGCGACCGGGCGCGGGCCGTGGTCACCGACGACGACCGCCTCCCGTGCGACGCGGTCGTGCTGGCCGCCGGACCCGCGCAGACGGCCCGGCTGCTGGGCGCGCGGGCGCGTCGCCGGCCGGTGCCGACGCGCTGGTCGCCGTCGGCGGTGGTGGTGCACCTGAGCGGGCCGCGCGGGCGGGACCACGCGCACCACACCATCTCGTTCGGCGACGCGTGGGAGGGCACGTTCGACGAGATCGTGGACCGGGGCGAGCTGATGAGCGACCCGTCGCTGCTGCTCACCACCCCGTCGACCACGGACCCGTCCCTCGCGCCCGACGGGCGGCACCTGCACTACCTGCTCGCGCCGTGCCCGAACCTCGACGCCGGGCCGTTCGACTGGGACCGGCTGGGCGAGGACTACGCCGACCGGGTCGTGGCGGAACTCGTCGACCGCAAGCTCCTCGACGACGACGTGACGCGGCTGTCGCTGACCACCCCGGACGACTGGGCGCGCTCCGGCCAGGCGGCGGGCACCCCGTTCTCGGCGGCGCACACGTTCGCCCAAACCGGGCCGTTCCGGTCGGGCAACCTGCCCTCGCGGCGCGGCAACGTGGTGCTGGCGGGCAGCGGCACCACGCCGGGCGTGGGCATCCCGCCGGTGCTGATCTCCGGCCGGCTGGCCGCCGAGCGCCTGCGCTCCTGACCGGGCCGCCCGGTCCCGCGGACCGGGCGGCCCGACCCGTCAGGCCGGCGTGGGCGGCTCGGGCGTCGGCGGGACCGGCGGTTCCGTGCCGGGCGCGGGTGCCGGGGTCGGGTGCGGGTCCGGCGGCGAGGGCGGCCGGGGCACCGGGTCCGGGGTCGGCGGCAGCGGGCGGTCGGGCGGTCGGGGCTGCGTCATGAGCACCTCCTGGGTGCGGGCTACCCGGGCGGGCCGGCGTTCAGACACCGGGACGACCACCGCGATCGCCGGGACTGCGGCAGGCGGGTGATCACCGCGTCCCCACCGGGTGACGAGGGGTACGGCGGCGGCCCGGGGACGGCTACCGTCGCACCCGCCGCGACCTGGGGAGGGGCACATGCGCGTGCCGGGTGCCGTGCTCGACCGCAGTCCGCTGCCCGCCCGGATGTGGCCCGACGGCGCGTCCGACGCCGTGCGGGTCGTCTACCAGGGGCTCGGCTACGACGGGACGGGGCGCCGGGTCAGCGGGTCGGTGTTCCTGCCGCGCCGCGACGCGCCGCCGGGCGGCTGGCCGGTCGTGGCCTACGCGCACGGCACCACGGGCCTGGCCGACCACTGCGCGCCGTCCGAGGCGGGCCTGAGCAGGCTGGAGCGCGAGCACGTCGGCCGCTGGCTGGTCGCCGGGTACGCGGTGGCCGCCACCGACTACGAGGGCCTCGCCACACCCGGCCCGCACCCGTACTTCAACGGCGAGGCGGTCGCCGACGACGTGGTGGACGCCGTGCGCGCGGCCCGCCGGCTCGACCCCCGGGTCGGCCGCACGTGGTTCGTCGCGGGCTTCTCCCAGGGCGGGCACGCGGCGCTGTTCACCGGCCTCATGGCCACCGGGTACGCCCCGGAGCTGGACTTCCGCGGCACGCTCGCCCTCGCCCCGCCGGTCCACCTGCCGCTGCTGGTCGACCTGGTCACCACCGACGGCACGCGCCCGCTGTCGGTGCTGCTGCCGTTCCTGCTGGCGGGCGTGCGCGCCTCGCACCCGGACTTCGACGCCCGCCCGCTGCTCACCGCCGCCGGCGGCCGGCTGCTCGACGTGGCGGCGTCGGCGAGCCTCGTCGACATGTTCCGCGCGGTCGCCCGCCTGACCAACGACGACGGCGGCACCACCGGCCTGCCCGCCCGGCCCGGCGTCGACCCGGTGCTGCGCGCGTGCCGCGTGCCGGTGTCGCGGATGGACCGGCCCGTCTACCTCACCGCGGGCACCGCCGACGAGGTCGTGCCGCTGGAGGTGGTCGAGCGGTTCGCCGCCGACCTGGCCCGCGCGGGCACCGTCCTGCGCTTCGACCGCCACGCGGGCGCGGCGCACGCCGACGTGCTGGCGGCGGGCCACGACGACCTCGTGGCGTGGACCGACGCCCTGCTGGAGCGACCGCCCGACCCCGTGCCCCGGTCCGGCCCGTTCGACGCGGACGGCGACGGCGTGCTCACCGCGGACGACTACGAGGTGTTCGCGCTGCGCCTGGTGCAGGCGTTCGGCGAACCGCCGGGCTCGCCGAAGGCGCTGGCCGTCCGGCACGGCTACCGGGCGCTGTGGCGCGGCGTCGCCGACCGCTCCGACACCGACCTCGACGGGCGGGTCAGCCGCGCCGAGTTCCTGCGCTGGCTCGACGACGGCCACCACGACGGCTTCGAGGACGCCGTGCGCCCGCTCGCCGAGGCCGTCCTCGCCCTGGCCGACACCGGGGACGGCACCGGGGACGGCACCACGACCACCGCCGAGCTGACCCGCCTGCTCACCGCGTGCGGCCTGTCCCCGGCCCGTGCGGCGGCCGTCCTGACCACCCTCGACGGCGACGGCGGCGGCACCGTGTCGACGGCGGAGGTGGTCGACGCGGTCCGGGACTTCTGCCTCGACCCCGTGCCGGGCAAACCGGGCGACTGGCTGTTCGGCCGCCGGTGACCGCCGCCGCGCACCGGGCTGAGCCCCGCGCGCACCGGGCCCAGCCCCGCGCGTACCGGGCTCAGCCCCGCGTGCCCACCGCCGCGCGCTCCTCGACGCGGTCCCCGCCGGGGCGCACCGGGACCGGGCGGGTGCCCGCGACGCGGTCGTGCCAGCCCAGCTGGTCGCGGCGGAACACCGGCACCGCGAACGTGCCGACGAACACCAGCGCGATGACGAACACGTCCAGGCCGAACTGCCACCACGTGTCCGAGAGGGGCGAGACGAAGACCGCGTAGGTGAACAGGCCCGTCACGCCGAGCAGTTCGCGCAGCACCACGCGCAGCGGGTTGGGCCACGAGCCGTCGGCGCCGCGCAGCCGGTGGCGGAGCAGCCACCCGCCGGGCGTCCAACCGCCGCTGACCGCGGGCAGCACCACCCGCAGCGCCACCGCGAGCGCCAGCGCCCACACCGGGTCGGGCGGCAGCAGGAACTTCGCCACCAGCACCACGGCGAACAGGTCGACCACCAGCGCGGCGACCCGGCGCGGCACGCTCACCGCGCCCGGCAGCGCCGCCGACTCCTCCGCGGCGGGCACGGTCGGCACGACGAGCGCGACCGGCGCGACCATCCAGCCGACCAGCGAGCCGGCCGTGTTGGAGATCAGGTCGTCGACGTCCGCGATCCGGTACGGGCACGGGAAGATGCCCATGTTCCCGGTGTACTGCACGACCTCCACGGCCAGGGACACGCCGAGGCCGATGGCGATCACCGCGAGCGGTCCGCGCCGGTAGGCCCGGCGCAGCACGATCCCCAGCGGCACGAACAGGGCCACGTTGAACGCCTGCTGGACGAACGCCTGCGACGTCACCATCGCCTGGATGCCCGAGCGCCCGGTGGCGGCCATGTTGTTGCGCATGTCGGTGACCCACTGGAACGGCGTCGTAGACAGCATCGTCTCGCCCCGGCACACCGTCGCCCGGTCCGGGAACGGCAGGAAGATCAGCGCCAGCGCCACCAGCCCGTAGGCCAGCAGGCCGTAGAGGACGAACGCGCGCCGCGGCTCGACCCGCCCGAAGCGCCAGTAGTGCAGCGCCGCCAGCGGCAGCAGGACCAGCGCGCCGACACCGACGAAGGTCAGGAAACCCGCGCGTGCGGGTTCCAGGTACGAGCTCAACATGTCCACCGCTCCGGCAGGGTCAACGCGAGGGCAGCGCGGGGTTCCGCGCAGGCGTACGAGACGAGGTGACCACTCCTTAACCACTCGCCGCCGTGCTCAAACCCGACGCCGCCGTTCGGACGCGCGCGCCGGCGTCCGCGCGCGTCAGCCCTTGAGGTCCGGCAGGACCTCCTCGCCGAACAACCGGATGGTGTCCAGCACCTCCTGGTGCGGCAGGCCGCCGATGTCGACCATCACCAGCTGGGCGTCCAGCCCGAGCAGCTCGGCCAGCGCGTTGAGCCGGTCGCTCACCTCGGTCGGGTCGCCGCACACCGCCGCGCCGTCCATCACCGCGTCCACGTCGACCGCCCCGTTCCCGCGCCACGGGTCGGCGAAGTGGGCGTAGGACGCCAGGTGCGGTCGCCACCGCTCGCGCGCCCGTGCCGCCGACGGCGCGACGAACACGTGGCTGGGCAGCGCGACCCGGCCCCGGCCGCCCATGGCGGCGCGGTAGCGCTCGACGACCGGGCGGTGCGTGCTCGGGTCGCGCAGGGTGCTCGGCAGCATCAGCGGCAGCCCCAGCTCCACCGCGAGGTCCGCGGACACCGCCGAACCGCTGCCGATCCACACCAGCGGGCGCGGCTGCTGCACGGGGCGCGGCGTCGTGGTGACGTCGACCAGCGGGCTGCGGTAGCGGCCCTGCCACGTCACGTGCGGTTCCTCCAGCAGCCGCAGCAGCAGCCTCAGGTTCTCGTCGAACCGCGCCCGCAGGTCGTCCTGGACGCCGAACGCCACGTCGGTGCGCTGCGACACCCCGCGTGCCACGATCAGCTCGGCGCGGCCCCGGGACAGCACGTCCAGCGTGGCCAGCTCCTCGGCGACGCGCACCGGGTCGTGGTGGGCGAGCAGCGTGACGCCGGTGGACAGCCGCAGCGTGGACGTGCGCGCCGCGATGGTGGCCAGCAGCAGCTCCGGCGCGGAGACGATGTAGCGGGTGAAGTGGTGCTCGCCGATCGCGACGCCGGTGAACCCGGCCTCCTCGGCCACCACGGCCTGCTCGACGATCGCGCGCAGCCGGTCGGCCTCGGTGACGACCCGCCCCGTGGCGGGGTCGGGCAGGTGGTCGCCCAGGATCAGCAGGTAGACGTCCATCCGGCAATCTTGCCCCGCCGGACCGCCGCGGGACCCGACCGCCCTCGACCGGTCCCCGGGCCGACCGAGGTTACCGGTAAGTAGTATCCGGGGATGGAGTGGACCGAGCCCGGCGCGTTCGAGGTCGCGCCCGGCGTGCACCGCATTCCCCTGCCCCTGCCGAACGACGGCCTGCGCACGGTCAACGTGTACGCGATCGACGACGGCGACGGCCTGGTCCTGATCGACTCCGGCTGGTCGCTCGACGAGGGCGAGCGCGCGCTCGTCGCGGCCCTGGACGGCCTCGGGCGCGGGCTGGAGGACGTGCGCCGGTTCCTCGTCACCCACCTGCACCGCGACCACTACACGATGGCGGTGAGCCTGCGCCGCCGCTTCGGCACCCGCGTCGCGCTCGGCGCGGGGGAGCAGCCGTCGATAGAGCGCATCCTGGCCCGCGCCCGCGACGGCCAGGTGGCGAGCCTGCGCGAGTGGGGCGCGCCGCACCTGGCCGAGGCGTGGCGCGCCGTGCTGGCCGCGACCGGCGAGGACGCGCTGCGCGACTACGAGGAGCCCGACGAGTGGCTGGGCGAGACCGAGGTGGGGCTGGCCAAGCGCGTGCTGCGGGTCGTGCCGACGCCCGGTCACACGCGCGGGCACGTGGTGTTCGTGGACGCGGCGTCGTCGCTGCTGTTCGCGGGCGACCACGTGCTGCCGCACATCACCCCGTCGATCGGGTTCGAACCGGCCAGGCCCGCCCTGCCGCTGGGGGACTACCTGGACTCGTTGCGCCTGATCCGCACCTACCCGGACCTGCGGCTGCTGCCCGCGCACGGTCCCGTGACGGAGTCGGCGCACGCCCGCGTGGACGAGTTGGTCGCGCACCACGAGGAGCGCCTGGAGGCCACCCTGGCCGCCGTGGGCACCGGCACCGGCACGGCCCACGAGACGGCGGCCAGGCTGGGCTGGACCCGACGTGCCCGCCGCTTCGCCGACCTGGACCTGTTCAACCAGGTCCTCGCCACCGGCGAGACCGCCGCCCACCTCGACGTCCTGGTCCGCCGCAACCTCCTGACCGCCACCCCTACCCCAGACGGCCCCACCACCTACACCCTCCCTTAACCGCGAGAGTCCAACGCCCAGGCCCCGAGAGTCCAACGCCCAGGTCGGGTGAGTCGTACGTTCGGGACCCTTGAGTTCTTTACTCGCGAGTAAAGAACTCAAGGGTCCTGAGCGTTGGACTCTCGGGGCCTGGAGGTTGGACTCTCGCGGTTAGGCAGGGTGCGGCGGGTGGCGTTCGGCAGGCGGGCGGCGACGCCGTCGGCCCAGGCGCGCAGGCGGGCGTCGCTGCTCGCGCTGTCCAGCACCAGCACCGGCACGTCGACCGCGCCCAGGTCCGGCGCGGTGCCGGTGGTCGTCAGGTCGTAGGCCGTGGTGTGCGCGACGGACTCCAGCACCGGCCACCCGGGTGAGCGCCGCGCGCCGGCCACCACCGCCTCCGGCACGCCGACGACGGTGTCCGCGTCTTCCTGGCCGCCTACGGGCCCCGGAACGCGGAGCGCCGAGGGCCGGCCGGGGACTAGCGGGGCAGCTTGACCACGGTGACGAAGAAGTCGTCGATCTGGCGGACGACCTCGATGAACCGGTCGAAGTCCACCGGCTTGGTGACGTAGGCGTTGGCGTGCAGGTTGTAGCTGCGCAGGATGTCCTCCTCCGCCTCCGACGTGGTCAGCACGACCACCGGGATCGTCCGCAGCGACTGGTCGGCCTTGATCTCGCCGAGCACCTCGCGGCCGTCCATCTTCGGCAGGTTCAGGTCGAGCAGGATCAGCCCCGGCCGCGGCGCGTCCTCGTACTGGCCCTCGCGGCGCAGGAACTCCAGCGCCTCCACGCCGTCGCGTACCACGTGCAGCTGGTTGCGGATCTTGTGGTGCTCGAACGCCTCCTGCGTCATCAGGGCGTCACCCGGGTCGTCCTCGACCAGCAGTACGTCGATCACGTTCAGCGGGCTGCTCATTGCTCGTCGTCCTCTACTGCCGGGAGGGTGAACTTGAAGGTCGTGCCGGACTCCTGCGCGGTGTCCAACCAGATCGTGCCACCGTGGTACTCGATGATCTTCCGGCACATCGCCAAGCCGATCCCGGTGCCCGGGTAGTCGTCCTTGTGGTGCAGGCGCTGGAAGATGACGAAGATCCGCTCAGCGTACTCGGCGTCGATCCCGATCCCGTGGTCGCTGACGGTGAACGTCCAGAACTCACCCGTCCGCTCCACGTCCACCCGCACCTGCGGCGGTTCCTCGCCGTGGAACTTCAGCGCGTTGCTGATCAGGTTGCCGAACACGCCGCCGAGCAGCGACGCCTCGCCGCGCACCGTCGGCAGCTCGCCCACCTCGATCGTGGCGTGCGTGCGCTCGATGACCTCGGAGTAGTTGTCCAGCACCTGCGCGACCAGCTCGTCGCAGTCGACCAGCACCTGCTCGCGGCTGATCCGCCCCACCCGGGAGAACGCCAGCAGGTCGTTGATCAGCACCTGCATCCGCTTCGCGCCGTCCACGGCGAACCGCAGGTACTGCTCGCCGCGGTCGTCGAGCTGCCCGGAGTAGCGTCGCTCCAGCAGCTGGCAGAACGACGCCACCTTGCGCAGCGGTTCCTGAAGGTCGTGCGAGGCGACGTAGGCGAACTGCTCCAGCTCGCCGTTCGACCGCTTCAGCTCGGCGAGGTCGTTCAGGATGCGCGACCGCATCGCCTCGACGTCCTGGCCGAGCATCACCGTCTCGCGCGGTCCGCCCACCTCGACGGTGTGCGTGTAGTCGCCGGACGACACCTGCCGCACGTCGCTCGCCAGGTCCCGCAGCGGCGCGATCAGGATGCGGTACAGCATCACCGCGACCCCGGTGATGATCAGCACCAGCAGCACGCCCAGCCCGACGACCAGGTACAGCACGTCGTCGGCGACGTCGTCGAGCTCGCCGCGGGCCTCGTCGGAGGCGGCGTTGAGCCTGTCGACCAGCTGGTCGACGGCGGTCCGGACCCGGTCGAACAGCTCCTTGCCGCGCTCCGGGTCGGCGAGCGCGGTCTGCGGGTTGCCGGACACGTAGACGAGGTTGACCAGCGGCTCGGCGTAGCTCTGCCGCCAGTCGGCCGCGAGCTGGTCGAGCTCGTCCAGCTCGCGCACCAGGTCCGGGCGCACCGGCCCCAGCAACCGGCGGGCGGTCGCGATGGCCTCGCCCTCGGCCCGCTGCCCGTCGGTGTAGGGGGTGAGGAAGTCGCGGTTGGCGGTGAGGACGTACCCGCGCACCCCGGTCTCCTGGTTGACCAGCGCGTTGTCCACCTGGAGCACCATGCGCCGGGAGGGGCCGATCTGGTCGAGCAGCAGCACGCGGGCGTCCGACAGGCCGGCCAGCGCGACCGCCAGACCGCCGATCGCGCCGGCGCAGACGATGATGAGGATCGACACGGCCGCCACGAGGAGACGGGCGGCGGGCCAGCGGGTGCGGTAGTCCACTTCAGTCCCGGTCCGAGATGAGCAGTACGGCCATGTCGTCGTCCAGTTCCCCGCCGTTGAGCTCCTTAACCCTCGCGATCAGGTCGTCCAGCATGGCCGACGGCTCCCGCGCCCAGTCCGGCCGCCCGCCGGTGATGTCGCCGATCAGCTCGATCAAGCGCTCGGAGCCCAACCGCTCCGGGTCGCCCAGCACCCGGCCCTCGACCAGGCCGTCGGTGTAGAGCAGCATCGTCCAGCCGGGCGGCAGCGGTACGTCCAGGCCGCTCCACGTGCTGTCCGGCAGCACGCCCAGCGGCAGGCCCGCCCGGTCCCGGGGCAGCTCGACCACGCGGTCGCCGACGAGCAGCATCGGTTCGGGGTGCCCGGCGAGGTACACGCGGGCCCAGCGGCGGTCGGGGGAGATCGTCACCATGCACGCCGTGGTGAACAGGCCCGGCTGGTGCCGCTCGTGCTCCAGGATCTCGTGCAGCGTGCGCAGCACCCGCGACGGCTCCTGGCCGGCCAGCACCAGCGCCCGCCACGCGATGCGCAGGAACACGCCCAGCGCCGCCTCGTCCGGTCCGTGGCCGCACACGTCGCCGATGAGGACCTGCAACGTGCCGTCGGGGGTGCGCACCGCGTCGAAGAAGTCGCCGCCGAGCAGCATCCGGCTGCCGCCGGGCCGGTAGCGGAACTTCACCTCCAGGTCCTCGCCGTGCAGGATCGGGGACGGCAGCAGGCCGCGTTCCAGGCGGGTCTTCTCCGCCGCCAGCAGCTGCTCGTCGCGCAGCTGCCGCTGCGTCTCCTCGGCCCGCTTGCGGCCGACCGCGTAGCGGATGCTGCGCGCCAGGCCCACGCCGTCGACCTGGCCCTTGACCAGGTAGTCCTCCGCGCCCGCGGCGACCGCCCTGGTGCCCTGGTGCTCGTCGTTCAGGCCGGTGAGGACGATGATGGCCACCGGCGCCGGGTGGCCGAGCAGGCGGGTCAGGCCGTCCAGGCCCGTCGTGTCGGGCAGGCCCAGGTCGAGCAGCACGCAGTCGGCGCTGCCCAGCAGCCTCTCGGCCTCGCGCAGGGTGCGCGCGCGGTGCAGCGAGACGTCCGCCTCGACCTCGTCCAGCAGCGCTTCGACCAGCACGGCGTCGCCCTCGTCGTCCTCGACGAGCAGCACGTTGATGCGGTCCACCGCGGTGCGCGGTGCGGGGAGCCCTGCCACGGGGGAGGAGATTAGTCGAACTCGATCAGCGCCGGGCGACGGCGGTGCACGGGGGTGCGGTGACCGGCGTCGGGGGCATGACCGAGGATCGCGCTGTGACGTTCTCCCGGATGGTGGCGCTGACCCCCCGCCTGCCGCGCCGAGGCAGGGGTTTCTGGTACTCCGTGGCCATCGACCTGCTGTGGCCGCTGGTGGTGCTGTTCGTCCGCATGGGCATGGCCGGCCGGGCGAACGTCCCCCGGCGGGGTGCCGTGCTGCTCGCGTCGAACCACCTGTCGAACGCGGACCCGGTGACGCTCACGGCGTTCGCGCTCGCCGCCGGCCGCGTGCCCCGCTACCTGGCGAAGGCGAGCCTGTGGAAGGTGCCCGTCCTCGGGTGGGTGATGTCGTCCGGGCGGCACATCCCGGTCGACCGCGGGTCGGCGCGCGCCGGGCGGGCCGTGGACGGCGCCCGCGCGTCCCTGGAGGCGGGGGAGTGCGTCATCGTCTACCCGGAGGGCACGTTCACCAGCGACCCGGACGGCTGGCCGATGCGCGGCAAGAACGGCGTGGCGCGGCTCGCGCTGGCCACCCGGACCCCGGTGCTGCCGGTGGCGCAGTGGGGCGTCCGCGAGCTGCTGCCGCCCGGGTCGTTCGTGCCCCGGCCGTGGCGGCGGGTGACGGTGGCCGCGGGGACCGAGGTGGACCTGTCGGACCTGTACGGGCTGGAGCCGACCAAGGCCGTGCTGGACGAGGCCACGGCGCGGATCATGGACGCCATCACGACCCTGCTCGTCGGCGTGCGGGACCTCCCACATCCTGGGAGGCGGTGACGGGGTGCGGTGGTGTCGCTAGCGTCCTGGCTCACTTCCCCTCCCACATCGTGGAGCGTGAGCGATGTCCGACCACCGCGTGAACGAGGACTGGCTGGCCGTGGGCGTGGGCCTGGCGCTGTTCGCCCTGGCCCTGCTCGGCGTCATCACCCCGGGGCTGGTGCCGTGATGGCCGCCGACGGGCGCGCGGCGCGGGAGAGCGCCGCCGGGACGAACGCCGCGGAGACGAACGCCGCCGGGGTGGACGCCGCCGGGACGAGTGCGGCCGAGCAGAGCGCCGCCGGGGTGGACGCCGCCGGGACGGACTCGGCCGGGGTGAACGCCGCCGGGGAGGGTGCCGGCAGGTCGCCGCTGCTGTTCGCGGCACTGGGCGTGCTGGTCGTGCTCGCCCTGTCGTGGGTGGCCCGGTGGCTGTCCACCGGCGTGCCGGAGTGGACCGAGGGCACCGGTGCCGAGGGGCTGGGCGCGGCGGTCGAGTTCCCGGTCTACGCGATCCTGCTGGGCCTGCTCGGCAACGCCGCGCTCGGCGCGCTCGGGTGGCGCGACCGGCTGGCCGGCGGGTTCCGCACCGAGTTCTTCATCAAGACGGGCCTGGTGCTGCTGGGCGCGTCGATCAACCTGGCCGTCATCGCGGGCGCGGCCGGGCCGGCGATCGTCCAGTCGGTGGTCCTGATCAGCGTCGTGTTCGGCTTCTCCTGGTGGCTGGGCGGGCGGCTCGGCCTGGAGGACAAGCTGCGGGCCCTGCTGTCCGCGGCGGTGGCGATCTGCGGCGTCAGCGCGGCCATCGCCGCGGCGGGCGCGGTGCAGGCCAAGCGCGAGCAGCTCGCCTACAGCGCGAGCCTGGTGATCGCGTTCGCGCTGCCGTCGATCTTCCTGCTGCCGCCGGCCGCGACCGCGCTCGGCCTGGACCCGCGCTCCACCGGGGCGTGGATCGGCGGCAACATCGACACCACCGCCGCCGTGACCGCGGCCGGCACCCTGGCGGGCGAGGAGTCGCTCCAGATCGCGACGATCGTCAAGGTGACCCAGAACGCGCTGCTCGGCGTGGTCGCGGTGGCGCTGACGGCCTACTTCGCGCTGAAGGTCGAGCGGTCCGCCGCGCCCTCGGGGTCGCGGGCGCGGCAGCTGTGGGACCGGTTCCCCAAGTTCGTCCTGGGGTTCCTGGCCACGTCGGTCATCGCCACGGCGTACCTGTCGGCGAACCCGGCGGGCAAGGCGCAGGTCGCCGTGGTGAACGACCTGCGCACGTGGTTCCTGATCCTCGCGTTCGTGTCCATCGGCCTGGAGTTCCGGGCGGGCGCGCTCAAGCAGGCCGGCTGGCGGCCGGTCGGCGTGTTCGCCGCCTCGACCGCGGTCAACGTGGTGGTGGCGCTAGGGCTCGCGGTGACCCTCTTCTGACGGCTCCGGCGGCGGGGTGCTCCGCCCGGAGCGCTCCCAGTTCAGGAACTGCCCGGCCGCGGTCGACAGGCTGGTGAGCAGCCACACGGCCACGCCCGCGTCGTCGGTCACGCCGATCAGCGGCAGCAGCTCGGGCAGCACGTCGATCGGCGACACCAGGTAGACGGCGGCGAACGCCCAGGTGGCGAGGGTGGTCGTCGGCAGCCCGTACGCCTTGCGCTCCCGCAGCAGCCGCGGGAGCGCCTTGGCGCGCTGCACCACGTTGCCGACGGGCCGCCGCTCGCCGTCGTGCTCCCACCGGCGCCGCCTGCGCAGCGCCCACGCCACGCCGGCCGCGACGCCGAGCACCAGCGCGACGGCGCCGACCGCGCCCGGCGGCAGGCCGAGCACGTCGGCGTCGCGCCACAGCAGCGTGCCGAGGCCGATCAGGGTCAGCACCACGGCGAGGGCGATCATGTCCCCATGCTAGTGGCGGTACGCCGCCCGTGCGGTCCGGGAAAACCCCTGAACGGACCATTGGGCCGTTCGGTCGCGACCGGGTTGCTCCGTCCTGTGTGGACGAACGACGGGACCCCGCGGCGCGTGGGGCGTCGCGGGGTCCCGGGTGTGGTGCGGGCGGGTCAGATGCCGCAGGACGGCGCGGACCAGAAGCGGCTGCTCCGGTGGTCCACGTGGGTGTGGTCGTTGTGGTCCGGGTAGCCCGGGCCCAGGATGCCGTTGAAGCCGTGGTTGCGGGCCTGCTGGGCCAGGCGGCACAGCGAGTGCGGACCCGAGCCCAGGTCCACGGCGTCACCGTAGAGGTGGCGGGAGTTCGACGCCCCGCCCGCCGCGTTGTTGCACGCCACGCTGCGGAAACCGCTGGTCACGCGGATCGCCTGGTCCCCCAGGGCGTGCCGCAGGGCCTGGAGCTTCCACATCGAGACGAGTGCGTTGGCCTTCGCCGTCGCGGCCGAGACGTTGCCCCCGGCCCAGGTGGAGTTGCAGTTGTTGAGCTCGGCGTACGAGAAGTTCACCGGCGTGCAGTCGTCGTCCTGCAGGGCGTAGATGCGCGAGTACGTCGCGCTGCCCGCCACGCCGTCCGCGCCCAGCCCGTAAGCCTGCTGGAAGCGGATGAGGGCGGACCGGGTGGCGGGGCCGAACTGGCCGTCCAGCCCGAGGACCGCGCCGGTGCCGGGGTAGCCCGACAGGCGGATCTGCAACTGGCGCACGTCCTCGCCGGACGCACCCTGGGACAGGGTCCGGTTCCACGTGTAGCAGCCGTCGGCTTGCGCCGAACCGCCACCACCGACCAGGAGCACGACGGCGACCAACGACAGCGACGCCAGGAAGGACAGGACACGTCGGAGCACAGGGACCTCCAGACCTCTCGACAATCAAGCGGAGGTCCGGAAGCCTGCCGGTAGTTGAAAACTTACGTCAATCTGTCTCCGATGTCTGAAAAATTCACACAAGAGGAATAGCTTGTGAACGCCGGGTGCCGACGCCCCCCCCGGCGGTCACCGCCTGCGCTCGCCGACCGCCGCCCACAGCAGGCCGGCGGAGGCCACGACGCACATGCCCGCCGCGGCGCTCCGCCACGCCGTCTGGTCCTCCACGGCCAGCACGCCGTTCCACAGCGCCACCGCCAGGAAGACCGTGGCCAGCCCGACCAGCACCCGCGCGCCCCGCGTCCTCATACCTGAACAGCGTTCACGCGAGGTCCGGCGTTACGCGACCACGTGGGTGCGCGGTCAGGCGGGCACGCTCCAGGCGGGCGACACCTCGTTGAACCCCGCCCAGTGCCGCACATCGAACCCGTCCGGCCCGGTCCGCCCGCCCAGCGCGATGCGCTTGTCGCGCACCGCCTCGACGGTCCGCGCCGCCTGCCGGTCGAGCAGGTCGTCGATCGCGTCGTCGTCCAGGCCCTCGATCTCGTCCCAGAACGTCATCACCCGGTTGACGTAGAGCGCCACCAGGTGGTCGCGCGCCTGCTCGAACCGCCCGGCCGACACCGCGGCCAGCGCGTCGGCCAGGACGTGCGGCCACTCCTCGGTGGTCACCCGCAGGCCCCACGGCGCGGCCGGCACCGAGCCCGCCGACGGGAACAGCGACCGCACGTCGCCCCGGTGCACGTCCAGGTAGCGGGCGACCGACTCGGACACCCGCGACACCACCGCCGGGTCCTGGGGCACCGCCGCGCCGTCCACCGCGGCCCGCGCCGACGCCTTCGCGACCACCTGCTCCCGCACCCCGTCGGTGCGCAGCACGACGTGGAACAGCGAGTCCAGCACCTGCTGCGGCAGCCGCAGGATCTTCGGGAACGGCGAGTTGTGCAGCTTGCGCCCCAGCGGCACCTCCACCACCCGCATCCGCTCGCGCAGCGCGTTGGCGGTCAGCCAGACGTCGATGCCGTACAGGTAGGCGCTGTCGGGGCGCGGCCACGTGCGGGCCCGTTCCAGGAACGCCCGGTTGAACGCGAACTCGCCCCCGATGGGCTGCTGCACGTGCACGCCGAACACGGCCGCCAGCAGCGGGCTGGCCAGGTGGTTGGTGGTGTTCGCCTCGAAGCGGTTGCGCCGGTACGCGGGCACGGCCAGCACCGGGTCGTCGCCCTCGACCGCGTCGGCCAGCGACGGGATCCACCGGGGTTCGGTGGACCGCACGTCCGCGTCGAGCAGCAGCAACCGGTCGGCGTCCAGCTCCAGCGCCCGGTCCATGATCGCGAACACGTTGGTGCCCTTGCCCGTGCCCTCGCCGCTGGAGCTGGCGACGACCTTGCGCGCTCTGAGGGGCGTCTCCGCGAAGCGCTGCACGGTGCCGTCGGTGCTGCCGTTCTCGGCGAGCACCACGACGTTGGTCCCCTCCGGGAACGCCGCGTGCAGGCCCGCGTCGGCGGCCTGCGCCACCGCGCCGACGGTGCGCGCCTCGTCGCGGGCCGGGAGCCCGACGACGGTGACTTGACTCCGGTTCGCCATGAGACCGAATGCTTGGTGGCCCGGGTTACGGGAACACGGCGACGGCGTAACAGATCGCAGGGTGTTTGCCGTGGACTCGGCGTCGGGAGGCCCCCGGCGGGGCGGTGACGTGCCCGTGGCGGACGGTGACGTGCTCGTGGTGGGGCCGGGGCGCGCGCGGAGGAGACGCGCGCCCCGGCCGGGGGTCCACCGGCCCGGGTGACACCCGGTGGTGGTGGGTCAACGCGGCCGGGCCCGCCGTCCGGTGCGGACGAGCGGGCGGACGTTGGACCTGGTGCGCACGACGGGCGCGTGCGTCGGGACCGGCAGCGGCTGGGACTCCTGCTGCTGCCGGGGCAGGTCGGTCGCGTGCTCCGGGGGCGGCTCGGGCCGGTCGCCGGGCTCCGGCCGCCCGGCGGGCCGCTCGAACCGGGTGGGCTCGACGACGTCGTGCCGCGACCGCTCGTAGGACCCGCGCTCGTAGCCGGCCTCCTCGTGGGAGCGGGTGTCGTAGCCCGCGGCGCCGGCGAACCGGGTGCCCTCCACCCGGGGCACCCCGACCTGCGGCACCCCGACCTGCGGTACCCCGACCTGCGGTACCCCGACCCGGGCCCCTTCGCGGCGGGCCACCTCCAGCAGCGCGCCCTCCATCCTGGCGGCCTCCAACCGGGCCGTCTCGTAGGCGTTGGCCACGGCCTCGTAGGACGGCGGAGGGGCGCCCGTGCCCGCCGGTCCCGTGCCGACCCGGTCCGACTCGTACCGCAGCCACTCGACCCGCGCCGGGGCCGGGTGACCGACCGCCGGCGGGGGCGGCGGAGCGGGAAGAGGCGGGGCGGGGAGCGGCGGCGGGGCGGGGAGCGGCGGGGGAGCAGGGGCCGGCGCGGGTTCCTCGAACCGCGCCGGCCTCTCCTCGTACCGACCGGGCAACGGCTCCCGCACCGGCTCGGCCAGTCGCTCGGGTGGCGCGAGGTGCTGCGGCGGCCGGCGCTGCGGACCCGCCGCCGCGACCCGGTTCTGCCGCCACAGCTCCGTCGACAGCTTGATCATCGCCGTGGGCGCGTCCAGCCCGACCATGCCGACCAGGCGCCCGTCGTCGACGAACCCGGTGATGGTCCGGTGGTCCTTCTGCGACCCGGCCAGCGTCGTGGTGTCCTTGCCCATCGCGGGCAGCCCGGACCCCTGGATGCGCATCCCGTACTGCTCGGTCCAGAAGCGGGGGACGGGGGTGAACGGCCGCGAGTTCTGCCTGCCCGCCAACAGGTTCTCCGCGGCCGCCCGCCCCATCTCCACCGCGTTGAGCCAGTGCTCGACCCGACGCGGTTGGCCTCCGAACCGGAGGTTGGGCCACCGCGCGACGTCACCCGCGGCCACGACGTCGGCCGCGCCGACCACGTGGCACGTGGGGTCGCACAGCACCCCGTCCTCCAGCACCAGACCCGACCCGCGCAGCCAGTGGATCGACGGGGACGCCCCCACCGCGATCACCACGACCGCGGCGAAGAACACCTGCCCGTCGGAGAGGTGGATCGCCACCCCGCCCGCCTGGCGCACCCAGTGCCGGATCTTCACGCCCATCGCCATCCGCACGCCCCGGACGCGGTGCGCCTCGGTGACGGTGTCGGCGATGTTCTTCCCGACCGCGCTGCCCAGCAGCGTGGACGACCTGCTGACGATGGCCACGTCGCGGCCCATCATCTTCACCGAGGCGGCCATCTCGCAGCCGATCAGGCCGCCGCCGATGACCACGACCAGCCCCTGCGTGGAGTTGATCGCCTGCTTGATCGCGATCGCGTCGTCCACCGTGCGCAGCACGTGGATGCGCGCGTCCTGGCGCGGCGCGCCCGCGAGGTGGCGCGGCTCGACACCGGTCGCGATGACCAGCCCGTCGTACTTCAGCTCCTCGCCGCCGGGCAGCCCCACGACGTGCCGGTCCGGCTCCAGGTGGGTGGCGGCCGTGCCCAGCCGCCACACCGCGTTCAGCTCGCGGCTGATCGTCAACCGCAGGTCGGAGGCCGTCAGCTCGCCGTTGATGGCCTCCTTGGACAGCGCCGGCCGGTGGTAGGGCAGGTGCCGCTCGGCGCTCACGATGACGATCTCGCCGCGGAAACCCAGCTCCCGCAGGCGTTCGCCCGCGCGCAGGCCGGCCAGGCCGCCGCCCGCGATGACCACGCGTTCCTCGTTCTTCACCGCACACGCTCCCGCAGTTCGATCGCGCGCATGGGGCAGGCGCGCGCGGCGGCTCGCGCCTTGGCGAACAGCTCCGGTGGGGGCCTGCGCTCGTAGCGCAGGCGCTCGTCGTCGAGGAGCTGGAACAGGCCGGGCGCCTCGGCCTGGCAGATCCCGTAGCGGTGGCAGCGCTCGTTGTCGACGCTGATGTCGAGCGCGCTGCCGCCCGCGCCGTCCGGTTCGGGTTCGAAGCCCGGCTCCGGCTCCAGCATGCCCAGCTTCACCAGCAGGTCCGGCGGCAGGAAGCGGGCGACGGCGATGGTGACCGTGGGGATGAGGATCGTGAGGCCGGCCAGCCACAGCACGGCGAGGTTGCCGTTGGCGACGGCGCCGAACCAGGAGTGGACCACGGTGAGCGTGACGGCCGCGTAGGCGACCTGGTGCAGCCGCAACCACTTGCGGTAGTAGACCTTCTTGCGCAGGCCCGCGGTGAACGCGATGGCCAGCATCAGCTCCAGGCCGACGACGCCCAGGGCGTGCCGCAGCAGGCCGCCGTCGACGAACGGCAGCACGAGCTTGACGTAGGAGAACGCGCCCAGCTTGAGCAGCGTGAACGCGAACGCGTGCAGGGAACCGAACGCCAGGGCCAGCGTCGCCAGCACCATGTGGCTGTTGCGCAGCCCCTGTCTGCCGGTGATCTTGTTGGCCCAGCCGGTCGCGATCAGGACGCCCCAGCACAGGGTGGCGCACATGAACGCGTAGGCCAGGCGCGCCGAGATCTGCGCGACGTGGCGCACCCCGGCGTCGTGGTCGCCGCCGGTCGCCTGGGCGATCAGCAGCGGAACCTGGGAGAACACGGGACGTTACCTCCGAGATGGCGGGAGAGAACTCGCAGGTGGTGGGAGGTCGGGCCGACCCGCCCGGACGGTCGCGCAGGAGTGGTCACGTCCGCCGGGCGGGTTCGGGTGTGGCAGCTCCCCGTGGGGGGAGTTCGCGCTGGTGCGGTCGCCGGGTCCGGCCACCACCTCCTCTCACTTGACGTTGCCGCGGGGCCTGAGCAGGCGCAGGAGCCCGATCGTCACCGCCACACCCACCAGGCAGATCAACAGGACGGTCAGGGGGGTCGGCCCGGTCCGCGCGGTCACCTGGGCGGCGCGCACCGGGTCGGCGTCCACCGGCTGCCCGGCGGCGTTGCGCGCGCCGGCGGCCACCGGTTTGGACAGTCCCTCCTCGGTGACCATGTTGGTGCTCTCCAACAGGGTCATGTGCTTGAGCACGATCTGGTTGCAGACCTGCGCGAACTGCCGGATGGCCTCGTTGCGGGTGTTCGCGCGCACCGTGCTGACGACCGGGAAGATCGCGCCGTGCGCGGCCCGCAGCCGGTTGGCGAACGAGTCGTCGAACGCCGCGCCGGTGCGCGAGCGCATCTCGGCCATCCAGGACTGCTGGTCGGCGTTGGCCTCGTCCGGCAGCTCGACGCCCATCTGCGACGCCAGGCGCACCACCCGTTCGTCGAGGAACCCGTGGTCGCTCATGAGCTGCGCGCCGACCTCCTTGACCCGGGTGCTGGCGGCGCGTTCCTGAGCCTCCTCGCCCATGGGCATCTCCCACAGGCCGGCGAGCCGCACCTTCACCAGCAGTTCCTTGTCCAGCGCGGTGATCGGGCCGAGCGGGGTCTGCTCCACCGGGCCCGCGTCGACCGGGTCGTCGGCGAGCGACACACCGGTGAACGCGGGCAGGAGCAGCAGGTGCAGGGCCAGCAGGACCGCCGCGATTCGCTTGGCTGACATCGGTTTCTCGTCCTGGGTTCGCCGTGGGGGAGTGGTCGCCGTCGGGGGGTTCCGGTCGCAACGGGGGCTAGTAGCCGTCGCCGGTGCCCGGCTGCGCGGGGGCGGCGCCGTCGTCGGCCTGCGCCTTCCGGCCCTCCGGCGTCACCGCGAACCACGTGCCACCCTTGCCCTGCCCGGTCAGGTCGCCGGCCTCCTTGTCACCCGCGTACCGGTACAGGGGCCACCCCGCGAGCGTCACCTGCTTCTTCCCGTCCGCGCGGGCCACCGAACCCACCAGCGTCGGGTCCACACCGGAGGTCATGGTGTGGTCGCTCACCAGCACCGGGGGCCACGTCTCCAGGCACGCGGCGTCGCAGTTGGACTTCGGCGGTTTCGCGGTGTCCCGGTCGAAGCGGTACAGGGCGAAACCGGCCGCGTCCGAGACGAACCAGCCCACCTGCCGCGACTCGGTCGCCGACAGCATCTGGTGCGGTTCCTTGCCGAAATCCGGGGTTTGCCGGAGAGTCGTCGTGCCGGAGTCGGCGCCCGCCGCGCCGCCCTGGCCGCCACCGGCGCTGACACCGGTCGCGCCACAGGCGCTGACCAGCATCAACGCCGCGGCTGCCGGAACCAGCAGCAACGCCTTTCGGGTACGTCGACCGCGCATCGTTGGTCCTTTCTCCTGCTGGCGGTTCCGCCGGGAGGACCAGGACCGGGGGTGTCGAGGTCCTCGTCATCGGAGCGGATACCGAGAAGTACGGACACGATGCGGACACGGTTCACGAACAAACCGACCACTTTTTTTGCCGCCAAACCCTCGACGCGGCCCGGGTCGGCGCGCTTGGATGCACGGCGTGGCGCGGCACAGACGCAGCACTTCCCCCCAAAGAGATCAGCCCTGGCCGGAACTGAGCCTGGAAGACGAGCTGATCCGCAGGCTCTACCAGGAGTTCGGCAGTGCGCTGCTCGGACACGCCATGAGGCTGACCGGCAGCGACCGGCAGTGGGCAGAGGACATCGTCCAGGAGACGCTCGTGCGGGCGTGGCGCAACGCCGAGAAGCTGGAGCGGGACCCGGTCCTGCTGCGCTCCTGGCTGTTCACCGTCGCCCGGCGACTGGTCATCGACGACCGTCGAAAGCGGAGCGTCCGACCGCAGGAGTCGGAGTTGACGCCGTCCGATGAGGCCCCGGTGCGGGACGAGGCGGACCGCACCCTGGCGGCGATAGTCGTGGCCGAAGCGATGAACGGACTGACGGAGGAGCACCGGGAGGCTATTCTCGAAACGTACTTGAGGGATCGCACTGTCGGGGAAGCCGCAGCGGTGCTCGGGGTACCGCCCGGCACGGTGAAGTCCAGGGTGTACTACGCGCTCCGCGCCCTGCGGCGTGCTTTGCAGGATCGGGGCTGACGCAGGTGAATTCGCCTACGGACCACATCGACGTGGCGGCTTACGTCCTCGGCATCCTCGACGAGGACGAGGTCGACGCCTTCGAGAACCACCTCGCCCAGTGCCGTCGATGTGCGCTCGACCTGCGCGATTTCGCCGAACTGCCCGACCTGATCGACGAGGCCGACGCCAACGGCATGCTGCGCGCCAACACGGGGGAGCGACCCGACGGCCGCTCGGTGCGCGCGATGATCGACGAGGTCTCGGAACAACGGGCGCGCAAGCGCCGCAACGCGGTGCTGCTGGCCGCCGCCGCCGCCGTGCTGCTCGTCGTGCTGACCGCGGTCGTCTCGGTGAGCGTCACCGCGCCGTCCGACTCGGTCGCCACCCCCACCGACTCGTCCCGGGTGCCCTCACCGTCCAACGCGGCGAAGGACGCCCCCGCACCCGACCCGGCGGGCACCCTCACCCGCACCGACCAGGCCACCGGGGTCTCCGCGAAGATCACCGCGCTCCCCGAGCAGTGGGGCACCTCCCTGGAGCTGGAGGTCAAGGGGGCCAAGGGCCCCACCCGCTGCGAGCTGGTCGCCAAGTCGCGGACCGGCGAGAGCATGGTCCTCGGCTCGTGGCTCGTCGGCTCGGCGAACGCCGACGCCCAGCCCGTGCGGCTCCAGGCCGCCGTTGGCCTGCGGTGGCACGACATCACCGAGTTCTCGGTGCGCGACACCGCGGGGGGCGCGACCCTGGTCCGCCTCCCCGTCTCCTGACCCACCCCTGCCACCCGAATTCCCCTGCTGTTCGAACCCCTGCTACCCGGACCCGCACGACCCGGACCCCGCACGACCCGGTCCCACGACCGGCCCCGCGGCGCGGCGGGTCCGCACCACCGTTCTAGACCCGGCGCACCGGCACGGCGTTGACTCCCGCACGGGAGGCGGCGCCGTGCCGTCGCGTGCACGAGGAGGTCGTGGTGCAGGTCGGATTCATCGGGCTGGGGATCATGGGGCAGCCGATGGCCCTCAACCTCGCCCGCGCCGGGACGCCGCTGGTGGTGTGGAACCGGTCGCCGCACCGGTGCGGGCCGCTGCGGGACGCCGGCGCGGACGTCGCGGGCTCGGTGGCCGAGGTGTTCGAGCGGGCCGGGGTGGTGATCCTCATGCTCGCCGGCGAGGCGGCCATCGACGACGCGCTGGGCCGGGGCGGTCCCGGGTTCGCGCGGCTCGTCGCCGGGCGCACCGTCGTGCACATGGGCACCACGTCACCGGGGTTCTCGCACGCCCTGGAGACCGACGTGCGCGCCGCGGGCGGCCACTACGTGGAGGCCCCGGTGTCCGGGTCGCGCGGCCCCGCCGAGGCCGGTGAGCTGATCGCCATGCTCGCGGGCGAGCCGGGGGCCGTCGCGCGGGTGCGGGAGGTCGTCGCGCCGATGTGCGCGCGGGTCGTCGAGTGCGGCGAGGCGCCGAAGGCGCTGGTGATGAAGCTGGCCGTCAACCTCTTCCTGATCACCATGACGACGGGGCTGGCCGAGGCGTTCCACTTCGCCGAGCGGCAGGGCCTGGACCTCGACGTGTTCACCGGCGTGCTGGACGAGGGCCCGATGGCGAGCCGGGTGTCGCGGGCCAAGACCGCGAAGCTCCTCGCCGGCGACCTCGACGCGCAGGCCGCGGCGCGGGACGTGCTGACGAACAACGAGCTGATCGCCGCCGCCGCCAGGTCGGCCCGGATCGCCTCGCCGCTGCTGGACGTGTGCCTGGAGCTGTTCACCCGCACCGTGGAGCAGGGGCGCGGCGCGGACGACATGGCCGCCGTCGTGCACGCGATCCGCGAGCGCTCAGATGCGGCGCAGGCCGGCCAGGACGCGTTCCATCAGGTCCAGTGACGGCCTGCCCTTCTCGTCGACCGCCTCCTCGGCGTGCACGTTGATCAGGCTCATGCCCGACATGTCCGCCAGCAGCACGCGGACCACGCCGAGCGGCAGCCGCAGCGTCGCCGCCACCTCCGCCACCGAGTGCGGCAGGCGGCACAGGTCGCTGATGATCCGGTGCTCCGCGGTCGACGTGAGGGCGTCGCGGCCGGCGCGCTCGTTGGTCGTCACGATCGCCTCGATGGCCAACGCCGTCGCGGCGTGCGTACGGCCGCCGGTCCTGGTGTAGGGGCGCACCCGGAGGGTCGACACACCAGCTCCTCAACGGTCGGTCGTTGATCACGGTCGCACGCGGTCAGGGTCGCTGACGACGGTAGACCCTAGGCGGCGATCAACGCTCCTGTCTCGGCTTTCCCGTCATGTGGGAGGAATACCGGGCCGTTTTGACGGTGCGTGCCGGGTTGTGCGCCGGGCGTTTCTGAACCCTTCCGCACGCGTCGGATGATCGGCCCGGTGGGCTGCTCCCGCATGCCGTTCCCGCCGGCTCGCCTGGGACGGTCGTCCCAGGCGTCCGTCGGGGGTTACCCGATGGGTGTCGGATTCGCGATCACGTTGACCTCGCAGAACACGTGGGGGATGTGTCCTGGTGATGAGCCCACCACCGAGCGGCTTGTGGCCGAACGCGACGCTAGTGACGGGTGGAGCGCTCCCACAACGGTTGTTGACCAAGGTTTGAGGTTGGCCGGGCGACGGTCACGCACCCCGTTCCAGCACGCCCTCCGCCTCCCGCACCGGACCGGCACCCGGCACCGGACCGGCACCCCGCACCGGACCGGCACCCCGCACCGCGTCCGCCCCCGGCGCCAAGGCCTCCTCCGCCGCTTGGGCCTCGCCCAGCTTCAGGGCCTCCTCCAGCAGCGCCTCGACGATCCCGGCCTCGGGCACCGTGCGCACCACCTCGCCGCGCACGAAGATCTGCCCCTTGCCGTTGCCCGACGACACGCCCAGGTCGGCCTCCCTGGCCTCGCCGGGACCGTTGACCACGCACCCCATCACCGCGACCCGCAGGGGCAGCGGGAAGCCCTCGAACGCGGCGGTGACCTCCTCGGCGAGCCGGTAGACGTCCACCTGGGCCCGGCCGCACGACGGGCACGACACGATCTCCAGCTTGCGCGGGCGCAGCCCCAGCGACGCCAGGATCTGCCCGCCGACCTTCACCTCCTCCACCGGCGGCGCGGACAGCGACACCCGGATCGTGTCCCCGATGCCCTCCGACAGCAGCACGCCGAACGCCACCGCCGACTTCACCGTGCCCTGCACCAGCGGCCCCGCCTCGGTCACGCCCAGGTGCAGCGGGTAGTCGCACGCCCGCGCCAGCTGCCGGTAGGCGTTCACCACGGTCATCGGGTCGTGGTGCTTGACCGAGATCTTGATGTCGGTGAACCCGTGCTCCTCGAACAGCGAGCACTCCCACAGCGCCGACTCGACCAGCGCCTCCGGCGTGGCGCCGCCGTGCTTCTCGTACAGCCGCGGGTCCAGCGAGCCCGCGTTCACCCCGATCCGGATCGGCACGCCCGCCGCGCCCGCCGCCCGCGCGATCTCGCCGACCCGGTCGTCGAACCGGCGGATGTTGCCCGGGTTGACCCGCACCGCCGCGCACCCGGCGTCGATGGCGGCGAACACGTACCTCGGCTGGAAGTGGATGTCGGCGACGACCGGGATCGGCGACTTGCGCGCGATGGCGGGCAGCGCGTCGGCGTCGTCCTGCGACGGCACGGCGACCCGCACGATCTCGCAGCCCGCCGCGGTCAGCTCGGCGATCTGCCGCAGCGTCGCCTCCACGTCGGCGGTCGGCGTCGTCGTCATCGACTGCACGCTCACCGGCGCGCCACCGCCCACCGCCACGCCGCCCACGTCGAGCCGGCGGGACAGCCGGCGCCTGCGGACGGGCGGTTCCAGGCGGAGGGTGGTCAACTGTGCTCCTTCAGTCGTTTCAGGACGGACGTGGCGATGCCCGCCGCGTCCAGGCCGTGCGCGCGCAGGATCTCCTCGCGCGAGCCGTGCGGGAGGAAGTTCGCGGGCAGCGCGAACGTGCCGACGCGGGTGGGCGCGCCGAGCACGGCCACCGCCTGCGCCAGCCGGCCGCCCAGCGCGCCGGTGGTCGTGGTGTCCTCCACGGCCAGCACCAGCCGGTGCGCGGCGGCGAGCTTGACCAGCTCCGGGTCCAGCGGCGCGATCCAGCGCGGGTCGACCACGGTCACCGGCACGCCGTGCCCGGCCAGCTCCTCGGCCGCCGCCAGGCACGGGCCCGCCATCGCGCCGACCGCGACCAGCAGGCCGACCGCGTCGGGTTCCTCGCGCAGCACGTCGCAGCGGCCCGTGCGGCGCAGCGCGGGGACGTCGCCAGCCGCCTTCGCCTTCGGGTAGCGGACCGCGGTCGGGCCGTCGTGCACGTCCACCGCCTCCCGCAGCGCCTCGCGCAGCCGCGCCGGGTCGCGGGGCGCCGCCAGCCGCAGGCCCGGCACGACCGGCAGCACGGAGGCGTCCCACATGCCGTGGTGGCTCGGCCCGTCCGGCCCGGTCACCCCGGCGCGGTCGAGCACGAACGTCACCGGCAGCCGGTGCAGCGCCACGTCCAGCAGCACCTGGTCGAACGCGCGGGACAGGAACGTCGAGTACACCGCGACCACCGGGTGCATCCCGCCCAGCGCCAGCCCCGCCGCCGAGGTCACCGCGTGCTGCTCGGCGATGCCCACGTCGAACACCCGCTCCGGGAAGCGGCCCGCGAACCCGTCCAGGCCCGTCGGGCCGCGCATGGCGGCGGTCACGCACACCACGTCCGCGCGGTCCTCGCCGATGCGGGTGATCTCGTCGGCGAACACGTCCGTCCACGTCGCGGCCGGTGCGGACCCGGCGGGCGACCCGGCGGGCGACACGGCGTGGAAGTGGTCGGCCAGGTCCTGCTCGGCGGGCCGGTGCCCCTCGCCCTTGCGGGTCAGGCAGTGCACCACGACCGGGCGGTCCAGCCGGGCACCCTGGCGCAGCGCGCGTTCCACGGCGGCCACGTCGTGCCCGTCGACCGGGCCGACGTAGGCCAGGCCCAGCTCCTCGAACAGCGACGGCCGCCGACCCCGGCGCAGGTCCGCCAGGTGCGCGGCCAGGCCCCCGGTCGTCGGCGCGTAGGAGCGGCCGTTGTCGTTGAGCAGCACCACGACCGGGTGCCGCGCGTCCGCGAGGTTGTTGAGCGCCTCCCACGCCATGCCGCCGGTCAGCGCGCCGTCGCCGACGAGCGCCACCACCCGGCGCGCGGAACCCCTGAGCCGCATCGCCTTCGCCAGCCCGTCCGCGTAGGACAGCGCGGTGGAGGCGTGCGAGTTCTCGATGACGTCGTGCGGCGACTCGGCCGCCGACGGGTAGCCCGACAGGCCGCCCGCGCGGCGCAGCGCCACGAACTCGGCGGCCCGCCCGGTGAGCACCTTGTGCACGTACGACTGGTGGCCGGTGTCGAACAGCAGCACGTCGTGCGGCGAGTCGAACACCCGGTGCAGGGCGATCGTCAGCTCCACCACGCCCAGGTTCGGGCCCAGGTGCCCGCCCGCGCGCGTCACGTGCTCGACCAGGTGGTCGCGGATCTCCTCCGCCAGGGCCGGCAGCGCCTCGGCGGGCAGCGCCCGCACGTCGGCCGGGCCCGTGATGCCGCCCAGGAGCGTCATCGCCGCCTCACCGCCGCCGGCAGCGTGAACTGGATGGTCTCCGAGGTGGTCTCGCGCACCCGCACGTCCCGCGCGCCCAGCGCCTCGACCACCTCGTCCACCAGGCGCGGCGGCGCGGAGGCGCCCGCGCTCAGGCCCACCACCCGCACGCCCTCCAGCCACGCCGGGTCGATGTCGGACACGTCGTCGATCAGGTGCGCGGGGGTGCCCGAGCGGCGGGCCAGCTCCACCAGCCGCACCGAGTTCGACGAGTTCGCCGAGCCCACCACGAGCACCAGGTCCGCGTCCCGCGCCACCTCGCGCACCGCCTCCTGCCGGTTCGTCGTGGCGTAGCAGATGTCGGCCGACGCCGGTCCCCGCAACGCCGGGAACCTGGCCCGCAGCGCGTCGAGCACCTCGGTCGTCTCGTCCACGGCGAGCGTGGTCTGCGTCAGGTACGACACCCGCGTCGGGTCCGGCACCTCCAGCGCCGCCACGTCCTCGACGGTCTCCACCAGCACCGTCCGGTCGGGCGCCTCGCCGAGCGTGCCCTCGACCTCCTCGTGCCCGGCGTGCCCGATGAGCACCACCGTGTCGCCGCGCGCGGCGTACCGCTTCGCCTCGGCGTGCACCTTCGTGACCAGCGGGCACGTCGCGTCGACCACGTCCAGGTTGCGGCGCGCGGCCTCCTCCCGCACCGCGGGCGACACCCCGTGCGCGGAGAACACCACCGTGGCGCCGTCCGGCACGGCGTCCAGCTCGTCGACGAACACCGCGCCGCGCGCCTCCAGCTCGGCCACCACGTGCGTGTTGTGCACGATCTGCTTGCGCACGTGCACCGGCCCGCCGCGCTGGTCGAGGAGTCGGTCGACGATGTCGACGGCCCGTTCGACCCCGGCGCAGAACGACCGCGGTGAGGCGAGCAGCACAACGGGAAGGGCCATGCGGACGCTCCTCGGGTAGACGCGACTGCGAACGCACGACCCGGGGGTCGCGAACGCATGACTCGCGGGTCGCGAACGCATGACTCGCGGGCGTCCCGCGAGTCCTGCGCTCATGACCGGTGTGTCATGCGCTCATGACCGGTGTGTCCTGCGCTCGGGCTCGGTGAGTCCTGCGTTGGGGGTGGGTGAGTCCCGCGTTCGGGGGGATGGTCAGTGGGTGCGCTGGGTGGCCAGGCGGGCCACTGCGTCCAGCTCGCGCGCCGCCCGGTCGGACGGCTGCGCGGCGCGCAGGTGCACGCGGGCCTGGGCGAGCAGGTCGTCGGCGCGCCCCTGGCTCCACGCCCGCGCGCCGCACACCTCCACCAGGTGGGCGGCACGGCCCAGGTCGGCGACGGTCAGCTGCCGGTTCGCGCGGTACAGCTCGTCCAGCTCGCGCGCGGCCGGGGTGCCGGAGGTGAGGGCGGCCACGACGGGCAGCGACTTCTTGCGGTTCTGGAGGTCCGAGTAGACCGGCTTGCCGGTCACCGCCGGGTCGCCCCAGATGCCCAGCAGGTCGTCGACGAACTGGAACGCCAGCCCCAGCTTCTCGCCGAACGACCGCAGGTGCCCCACCTGCTCGGCCGTGCCGCCGCCGTACAGCGCGCCCACCGCGCACGACGCGCCCAGCAGCGCCCCGGTCTTGCCCTCGGCCATCCGCACGCACTCCGCGAGCAGCACGTCACCGCGCTCCTCGAACGCCAGGTCGGCGCACTGCCCCTCCAGCAGCGCCTGCACCGCCGCGGACAGCACGCGGATCGCCTGCGGCGCCGCCGGGTGCCCGCTGCCCGCCAGCACGTCCAGCGCCGCGGTGAGCAGCGCGTCGCCGGCGAGGATCGCCGGGTTGATCCCGAACACGCTCCACGCGGTGGGCCGGTGCCGCCGCGTCACGTCGCCGTCCATCACGTCGTCGTGCAGCAGCGAGAAGTTGTGCACCAGCTCCGCCGCCACCGCGGCGGGCATCGCGTCGTCCGCCGAGCCGCCCACGGCCTGCGCGCCCAGCAGCGCCAGCGCGGGCCGGATCGCCTTGCCCGGGTCGGCGTCGGCGGACCTGCCGCGCTCGTCCCACCAGCCGAAGTGGTAGCCCGCGATCAGCCGCATCGACTCCGGCAGCCGCTCCACGGCGGCCCTCAGCGCCGGGTCCACCTCGGCACGGCTCCAGCTCAGCACCTCGCGCGCGGACCGCGCGGGGCTCACGTCCAGGTCGGTCATGGCCACAACTCCTGTT
>NZ_JBPKJK010000032.1:0-69367 GCF_051756985.1 Saccharothrix sabaoui | reverse complement strand
GTCGCCGGAGACGAAGCCGACCCGACGGGCGTCGCTCGGACCGATCTCCACGTACGCGATGCGCGCCGCGGGCACCACGTAGCGGGCGCCCTTCTGGTCGACCAGAACGAGCTGCCCGGTGCCCGCCTTGAGGGCGTCGGCGACCTGCGACTCGACCTCCTCGGGGGTGAGACCGCTGGACACCACGAGCTCCCGCGGGCTGTCCGCGATGCCGACCCTGACCTCCACGCTGACCTCCGTGCACGCGTTTGACGGCTTTCGAAACCCAACCCTAGCCGAGCCCGAGCGCCGACATGCGCCGCGTGTGGCTCTGCTGGAGCCGCCGGAACAGCGTTGCGATGCCCGCCAGGTCGCCCGAGCCGCGCACGATCAGCTCGGCCAGCCCGTCCCGCTCCGCCACCACGTACTGGGCCTGCGTCAACGCCTCGCCGAGCAGCCGGCGACCCCACAACGTGAGCCGGTCGCGCAACGTCGGGTCGCTCGCGCAGGCCGCCCGGACTTCGCGCTCGGCGAACGCCGAGTGCCCCGTGTCGGCCAGCACCGCGAGCACCAGCTCCTTGGTCGGCTCGTCGAGCCACTCCGCGACCTCGCGGTAGAAGTCGGCCGCCAGGCCGTCCCCGACGTACGCCTTGACCAGCGACTCCGGCCACGACCTCGGCGCCGTGGAGGCGTGGAAGGCGTCGAAGCCCGCCGCGAACGGCCGCATCGCCTCCTCCAGCGAGTGACCGCGCTCCGCCAGGTAGGTCTCCAGCAGCACGTAGTGGCCGATCTCGGCGGCGGCCATCCGGGACAGCGCGGCGCGCCCGGCCAGCGTCGGCGCCGTCCTGGCGTCCTCGGCCATCCGGTCGAACGCCGACAGCTCGCCGTAGGCCAGCGTGCCCATCAGGTCGACGACCCCCTCCGCCACCTGACCCGCCACCACGGCCCCACCGGCCTCCACGTCGCTCATGACGGCGAGCCTAGTCGGGAGTCGTCCACCACACCCCGCGCACGCGAACCCGCAGCCGACGGGGTCGTTCCACCCCGATCGGCCCAGCTCCCGGGTAGACTCGATCCTCGACGCCCGGCGCGGCGCGGCCCAGTGGGGGCTCGCAGCGGTGCCGAAGGCTGAACTGCGGCGGCACCGTGCCGCCAGGAGAGGGTGCGCGCACACACCTCGCTGGCCCTCCCGCGACCCGCCCGGCCTCCCCAGGCCGAGTGGCGGTGGACGCGGTCGAGCGGCCCGTACAGGCCGTGCGCGCTGGTACGAGAGAGGCGATCACCCTGACCGCGACGAACGAAGACACGCACATCGACCCGGTGGAGCTGGAGCACAGCGAGGCGGGCGTCCCCGAGGACGACACCTCGCGACCGCTGGTCGCCGACGCGCCCGTCAAGCCGGACGCACCCACCTTCGCCGAGCTGGGCGTCCGCGACGAGATCGTGCGCGCGCTGGCCGAGGCCGGCATCCACCGCACGTTCGCCATCCAGGAGCTGACGCTGCCGCTGGCGCTGGCCGGCGACGACGTCATCGGCCAGGCCCGCACCGGCACCGGCAAGACCCTGGGCTTCGGCATCCCCCTGCTCCAGCGGATCACCGTGCCGGGCGACGGCACGCCGCAGGCGCTGGTCGTGGTGCCGACGCGCGAGCTGTGCCTCCAGGTCACCCACGACCTGACCAACGCCGCCAAGCACCTCGGCGTGCGCGTGCTGGCCATCTACGGCGGCCGGCCGTACGAGCCGCAGATCGCGGCGCTGCGCAAGGGCGTGGACGTCGTCGTCGGCACCCCCGGCCGGCTCCTCGACCTCGCCGAGCAGCGGCACCTCGTGCTCGGCAAGGTGCGCGGGCTGGTGCTGGACGAGGCCGACGAGATGCTCGACCTGGGCTTCCTGCCCGACATCGAGCGCATCCTGCGCATGGTGCCCGACGAGCGGCAGACCATGCTCTTCTCGGCGACCATGCCGGGGCCGATCATCACGCTCGCCCGGACGTTCCTCAACCAGCCCACGCACGTGCGGGCCGAGGAGAACGACGCGGGCGCCATCCACGAGCGCACCGAGCAGTTCGTCTACCGCGCGCACGCGCTGGACAAGACCGAGCTGCTGGCCCGCATGCTCCAGGCCCGCGAGCGCGGCCTGTCCATGATCTTCACCCGCACCAAGCGCACCGCGCAGAAGGTGGCGGACGACCTGGTCGAACGCGGCTTCGCCGCGGCGGCCGTGCACGGCGACCTCGGCCAGGGCGCCCGCGAGCAGGCGCTGCGCGCGTTCCGCTCGGGCAAGGTCGACGTGCTCGTCGCGACCGACGTGGCCGCGCGCGGCATCGACGTCGAGGGCGTCACGCACGTCATCAACTACCAGTGCCCCGAGGACGAGAAGACCTACGTGCACCGCATCGGCCGCACCGGTCGCGCGGGCCGCACGGGCGTCGCCGTGACGCTGGTCGACTGGGACGAGGAGCCGCGCTGGAAGATGATCAGCGACACCCTCGGCCTCGGCAAGCCGGAGGCCGTGGAGACCTACTCCACCTCGGACCACCTGTTCACCGACCTGGACATCCCCTCCGGCTCGACCGGCCGGCTCCCCCTGGGCCTGCGCACCCGCGCCGGCCTGGACGCGGAGCCCGAGGAGAACCTGAAGGGCGAGAAGAAGACCCGGCGACGCCGTCGCGGCGGGCACGGTGACGGCGAGGAGACCCCGCCGGCCTCCACCCCGTCCGGCCCGGCGCAGTCGGAGTCCCCCGCGGAGGACGACCAGAAGCCCCCGCGCGCCCGCCGCCGTCGCCGCAGCCGAGCCGGCGTGGCGTCGAGCGAGGCGACGGCGGAGGCGACGGACTCCCCGGCAGCACCCCAGTCCCCCACCGCCGCCCCCGAGTCCGAGTCGTCCACCCCGCACTCTCCGGACGACGCGGCAGACCCCACCCGCCCCCGCAGGCGCCGCCGCAGGCGCACAGGCGGAGCGGCGGGAGCAGCGGACTCCCCGGCGGCCGAGTAACCTGACCCCGAGGTGGGCAGCAGCTACCGCCAAGCAGCCGCTGCCCAACCGGGGTGGAGACACGATCGGGTGATCATCGGGCCGAACACGTACGAAATCGGCCCCTCGCCACTCGGTTGAGAGAATCGGACCGCCGAGACCACCCCGGTACCGCAACTCCCGAACGCGGCCGGGACACGGCGGCCACGGCGAAGTCGCAGCGGTCCGGCGACGGGAGGGGCCACCACACCCCTCCCCACCACCACTACCCCGCAGCCACGGCCACCCGCACCCCGCGCCTGCCCGCCACACGCATCACCCGCCGCCTGCCCGCACCGCAAGCCGGCCGCACACCACCCGCCGGCCACCTGCCCGCAAGCCGGCTGGCCGCCCGCACGCCGCCCATCCGCACACACGCCGGCCGCGCGCACCATCCACCGCCAAGGCCCCTGGTCGCTGACCTCACCGCGCCTGCCTTGCCGCCGCCCCACCCCAGCCCTTCCGCGCCGCCGACCGCGCCGGTCCAGCCCTTCCGCGCCGCCGACCGCGCCGGTCCTGGGCTGCCGCCCGGCCTCGCCGCGCCCCCGCCCTTTCGCCGCCCGGCCGCGGCCCTTCTCGCCGCCCCCGGCAACAGCCCTTCTCGCCGCCCCCGACCACAACCCCTCTCGCCCTCTCCGGAGGCAGCCCTTTTGCCCCCGGCGGCAGTCGCAGTCCGCGGCGAACCCGCAGGTCACGCGGCCCGGCGCACACCGCGGCCCTGGTGGGGTCCGGGGCGCGAACCCGCAGGTCCGCCCCACCCTCGCCCCTGTCGCCGCACGACCTCGCGAACCGCGCGCCCAAAACCCGCCCCACGCGCGCGAAACCGCAGGTCAAGACCCCACCACCGCCTCGTGCCCCCGCCCGCCGACCGCCCGCCGACCGCCCGCCGCCCCACCAGGCGAGACGTCCGGCCACGGCCTCACACCGACCTCTTCCCCGTGGTGGGAGCATGTCGCCTGAACGAGTCGCACGAGATCACCGACCATCGGGGAGCCGGGCAGTGGGCCAGCCGGAGCAGGCGGAGTCGAACGGGCAGGTCGTGCTGGACGAGGACGTGCTGCGGGAGCCCGGCGAAGGCACCCCGGACACCAGCGCCCCGGGCACCAGCGCTCCCGAGGGCAGCACCCCCGAGGTCGTGGACGACTTCGAGCCGCTGCCCGGGCGTTCGTGGCGCACGACGGGCGACTTCATCGGCGTCGCCCTGGTCACCGCGGTCGTGCTGGTGGCCTCGCTGGTCGTCTGGTTCACCTCCGACGCCCGCAACACGGTCAGCCAGGTCGGCTCCCCGCAGTTCGACCCGCTCCAACCGGTGACCGTGATGCCGCCCTCCCTGGCCGAGAGCTGGCGCGCGCCCAGCGGCGCCACGCCGGTCCCCGTCAACCTCGACTCGGTCGTCGTCACCGGCGACGGCGGCGAGGTGGTCGGCCGCGACGCGCTGACCGGCGAGGTCCGGTGGCGCTACGCCCGCGACTGGCCGCTGTGCACGGTCTCCGCGGCCTGGGGCCGGGTGTTCGCCGTGCACCGCAAGGACACGAACTGCTCCGAGGTCACCACGCTGGACACGGCGTCGGGCAAGCGCGGCCCCCAGCGCAACGGCGACGCCGAACCGGGCACCCGCCTGCTGAACGAGGGCTCGCACGTCCTCACCACCGGCGGGTCGTTCGCCGAGGTCTACCGGCGCGACGACCTGGTCCGCTCGATGGAGTACGGCCGCCTGCGCGCGATCGTGAACGCCGGCAAGCAGCCCCGCCCCGACTGCTCCTACGGCTCGTTCGCCGTCACCGGCGGCAAGGTCGCGGTGCTGGAGCGCTGCTACACCCAGGACCCGTCCGACCGGATCACGGTGCTCAAGCCGAACCCGGAGAAGTCGGACGAGCCGCAGGTCATCAGCACCTCGATCGTGGGCGAGAAGAACGCGCGGGTCGTCGCGGTGACGGCGAACCGGGTCGCGGTGGTCGTGCCGAACCGGCTCATCGTGTTCGACGCGGACACGGGCGGCCTGGTCTCGGAGCACCGGGTCGACGTGACGGCGGCCGAGCTGGAGGGCGACCCGCCCGGCCGGGTGGTGCCGACGTTCACCAGCACGGCGAACACCTACTGGTTCACCGGGTCGAGGACGATCGCCCTGTCGCCGGTGGACCTGAGCCCGCTGTGGGCGGTGGACGGCACGCTGGGCGCGGGCACGACGCTCGCCGGCCGCCTGCTGCTGCCGGTGCCGTCGGGGCTGAAGGTCGTCGACCAGGTCACCGGCGAGCAGGTCGCGGAGATCCCGGTGGACCGCCAGGGCCACTCCGGGCCGGTCGAGATGGCCACCGAGGGTCCGGTGGTGCTGGAGCAGCGGGGCGGCACGCTCGTCGCGCTCCGCTGACCCACCTCCACCCGCCGGTCACACCCGGTGTGCCGGAACGCACCGCGAGCCCCCACGCGCGGGGGCGGTGAGTGCGGCAGACTCACCGACGTGCACTCGCAGTTCAGCCCGCACCGCGCGCACCGCGTCGACCTGCCCGGCCGGCACGGTCCGGTCGCCGCCCTGCGCGCCCCGGCGGCGGGGCCCGACCTGGGTGCCACGGCGCTGCTGCTGCCCGGCTACACCGGGTCCAAGGAGGACTTCGCGCCGCTGGTGGACCCGATCTCCGACGCGGGCATCGAGGTGGTCGCGATCGACCTGCCCGGCCAGTACGAGTCGGCGGGGCCGGTCGCGGAGTCCGAGTACCGGCCGGCGGCGCTGGGCGCGGCCCTCGCGGACCTGGTGGCGAAGTTCGCGGCCGACGGCAGGCGGGTGCTGCTGCTGGGCCACTCCTACGGCGGGTTGGTGGCGCGGGGCGCGGTGCTCGCGGGCGCGCCGGTGTCGGGGTTGACGCTGCTCGCGTCGGGTCCGTCGGAGCTGCCGCCGGGTGAGCGCCGCACGGCGCTGGACTACGGCGAGGTCGTGCTGCGCGAGCAGGGCGTGGAGGCGTCGCAGCAGGTCAACGAGACGCGGCAGGCGCTGAACCCGCGGTGGCGGGCGATGCCGCGGGAGCTGAAGGACTTCTACCGGGAGCGGTTCGTGCGCTCGTCGCCCGCGGGCCTGCTGGGCATGGGCGAGGCGCTGCGCGGCGAACCGGACCTGGTGGCGAAGCTGGCGCGGGCGCTGCGCTCGGCGGGTGCGCCGTGCCTGGTGGTGTGCGGCGACCGGGACGACGCGTGGTCGGCTGCGAGCCAGCGGGACATGGCCGAGCGGCTGGACGCCGACTTCGCCGTGCTGTCGGGCGTGATGCACAACCCGAACACGGAGGCGCCGGACGCGCTGCTGGCGACGCTGCTGCCGACGTGGCGGTCCTGGCTGTCCTGAGGTCCCCGACCGCCGCCACCTCCTGGGCACCCGTCATCCCTCTGCCCGGGGGACGCCCCCGGGGTGGAGCAGCGCTTCCCGCGACCCTCCGCGACCGGTGGGCGGGCGGTGTCACCGGCACGTGCCGCCTCCCTCCCCGAAGGCGTTACCGCTGTTCACGGTGGTCGGCACGCGGGCTGTACTGGGTACCGCGGCACCGTTCCCGGGGCCGCCCGCCTGTCGAAGGGGACCCGAATGTCTGTCCGACCGATCCTGGCCGCCGCGGCCGCGGTGTGCTCGGCCCTGCTCGTCGCGCCCACCGCCCACGCCGCCCGCACCGACACCGACGTCAAGGCCGACCGGGTGGTGATCGAGAGCGCGAACGGCTCCGAGGAGGTGTGGCAGCAGACCCTGTGGGACGGCGAACCGACGATCGTCGAGACGTTCCGCGCGACGCCGAACCAGTTCTGGTTCGTCCGGGGCGACGGCACGATCCGGAACCACGACAACGGGTTGTGCGCCACGTCCGTCGACGGGTCGCGGGTCGCGGGCCGGGACTGCGACGGCCACGCCGACCAGCGGTGGGTGATCCGGGGCAGCGGCAACTCCCGGCTGCTGGAGAACGAGGCGGACGAGACCTGCGCCACCTACGACGGCCAGGAGCGGCAGCTGCGCCTGCGCGGCTGCGACCCGTACGACCGCGACCAGCGCTGGTACCTCAACTACTGACCGGCCGCGGGCGCGCCGGCGGCGCGGTCCCGGGCCGCCGGCGCACCCGCCCCGCCGGTCACGGGGTCAGGCCCACCAGAAGAACCACAGGGTCACGGCCACCAGCAGCACGACGAGCAGTCCGCACGCGGTGACCGCCCAGCCGCGCCTGCGGTCGGCGACGACCTGGGCGACCGCCGCGGCGAGCGCGGCGGCCACGTGCCCGAGGACCACGTCGACCCCGGGACCGGGCAGGTCGTGGACCCCGGCGTAGACCTGCACGCCGACCAGGGCCAGCGCCAGCAGGGCGAGGCCCACGGCGAGGGCGCCGCTGACGCCGCGCCACACCTTGGCGAGGCGCGGTTCGGGTCTGCTCTCCACCATCGTCACGCGGTCAACTCTACGGCGCGAGCAGCGCCCACGGGTCGAGCGTCGGCGCGGCCCGCTGACCCTCGGGGCACGAGCGGCGGAAGTCGCACCAGGTGCACTGCCTGCCGGTGCGGGGCGGGAACAGGACCTCGGGGTCGCCGCCGGCCTTGAGGGTGTCGGTGGCCAGGCCCATCTCCTCGGCGGACTCCTCGGCGCGCGACACGTGCCGGCCGAGGCTCTCGTCGGTGTGCTCCCACACGGCGACCGACCGGGTCGGCAGGTGGTGCAGCTCGACCCGGTGGCACGGTTTGCGCAGGGTGCGGCGGGCGGCCAGGGCGTAGAGGGCGAGGGCCAGGGAGCCGCGCGCGTCGTCGGTGGTGAGGGCGTGGCGGCCGGTCTTGTAGTCGACGACGACCAGTTCGCCGTCGCGCAGGTCGATGCGGTCGACGCGGCCCTCGGCGACGATCTTCGACGTGGGCGTGGACACCCAGCGCTCGACGCCGATCGGGTCGACCGACGTGTCGAGGTCGCCGACGTAGTCGCGCAGCCAGCCCTCGGCGCGCTCGCGGTAGGCGGCGGCCTGCTCGGCGTCGCGGAACCCGTCGTTCTTCCACTGCCGGTGCAGCTGGGCGACGGCCTGGTCGGGGGTGCGGCGGTCGGCGGGCAGGTCGAACAGCGCCTTGAGGGCGTTGTGCACGACGGCGCCGAGGGTGTTGTGCGCCCACGCGCCGCCGCGCGGCGGTGTCGGCCGGTCGAGGTAGGCCATGCGGAAGCGGCGCGGGCAGTCGGCCCACGTCGCCAGCTTGGCCGGTGTCACCTTGACCAGCTTCTTGGGCATCGCCCCGAAGTCGAACCCCAGCTGCTCCTGCACGACCCCCACGCTACCGAGGGCCACCGACAGGAACCGCACCGCTACCTCACCCGACCAGCACCTTGCACCCGGTCGCGCGGTCGGCCAGCGCGTCCAGCACGTCGGGTGACGTGGTCTCCGCGCCGAGCCGCACCGTCTTGTTGGTGCCGTGGTAGTCGCTGGAGCCGGTGGTGAGCAGCCCGAGTTCGCCGGCCAGGCCGCGCAGGCGGTCGCGGGTGGCCTGGTCGTGGTCGGGGTGGTCGACCTCGACGCCGCCGAGGCCGAGGTCGGCGAGGTCGGCGACGACCTGCTCGGACACGACGGGGCCGCGCGAGGTGGCGAAGGGGTGCGCGAGGACGGTCACGCCGCCCGCGTCGGCGATCATCGCGATGGCGCGGGCCACGGACGTGTCGGTGCGCGGCACGTAGTACCGGCCGCCGGTGAGGTAGCGGGCGAACGCCTCGTCGACCGACGTGACGACGCCGGCCCTGATCAGCGCCATGGCCAGGTGCGGGCGCCCGGCGGGCGCGTCGGCGGGCATGGCCGCCATCAGCTCGTCGGGGTCGATGGGGAACCCGTCGTCGACCATCCGCTCGGCCATGCGGCGGAGCCGTTGCCGGCGTTCGAGGCGCAGCCGCAGCTGCTCCTCGACGAGCGCGGGCGACGTGTGGTCGTAGAGGTAGGCGAGCAGGTGGACGGTGATGAGACGCCCACTGCCGTCGTCGGACGCGCAGGACAGCTCCGCGCCGCGCACGAGCTTGAGGCCGGGCGGGAGCGCGTTGGCCGCTTCCGCCCAGCCCGCGGCCGTGTCGTGGTCGGTCAGCGCGACCGCGTCGAGGCCCGTGGCGGCGGCCGCCGCCACGAGCTGCGCGGGCGTGTCCGTGCCGTCGGACTCGGTCGAGTGGGTGTGCAGGTCGATTCGCACCCGCCCAGTGTCTACTACGGCACCATCTTCTTGCCGCGCGCCGCCCGTTGCGCCTTGATCATCGAGAAGCGCTCCGCCTGCGCCTTCTTGTCGCCGAAGGTCAACTCCGAGATCGCGTCGTAGACCTCCTCGGGGTTCGGCAGGTACTCGATCCGGTTGAGGGCCTGGATCTGACCCGCCGACTCCACGACCAGCGTGCCGAAGCCGAACATGCGCCCGAGCACCGTCCGCTCGTAGGTGAGGTCGGTGACCTTGCTGATCGGCATCATGGCGACCTTGGTCTCGAAGACCCCCGAGGAGATCATGAACCGCTTGTCGGTGACGACGATCCGCTCCACCCACCACTCCATGACGAAGTAGGCCAGCCTGATCAGCACGAACAGCGAGGCGTACCAGAGGATGTTCTGGATGATGCCTGCGTTGTCGGGCAGCAGGTAGGAGATCATCATGGCGCCGGCGAGGAGCGCGCCGGCCTCCAGGAGATCCCAGAGCAGGTAGCTCCAGTGCCTGCGTACCCGGATGACCCGACGCTCCGTCGGGAGCAGGTACTCGTCGGGGTCCCGTGGTGCGAACATGCCTTCGACCTCTCGCCGGGTGGAGGAGCCGGGCGACGACTCAGAACAATTGTTTCACGAAGGTGATGAGCGCCTCAGCTGCTTCCCGGAGGGTCCCCAGGATGTTCTGCACCAGCTGAGCCGCTTGCTGGGGCTCGGCGATCAGGAAGAACAGGACCAAGCCGACCCCGGCGAAAGTGAGAATCTTCTTCAGATTCACGGTGATCAACCCCGTTCGCTACCCGCACCCGTTTGGCGCCAGTGAAAACCGTTGTACCGCACCCGGCGGCACCTCGGGAGATTTGTACCGCACTCGGGGCAGTGGTCTGCACCGCCAACCCGGGGTGACTACTGGGAGTAACTGTGACGGCTGAACGAGACCATCGCATCCGCTGTGTCGGCGGCATCGCACATGACCCGACCGGGCGACTGCTGCTCGTGCGTCGCGGCAATCCCCCAGGTGAGGGACTGTGGTCGCTCCCCGGAGGACGAGTGGAGCAGGGCGAATCCGACGAGACCGCACTTGTGCGGGAACTAAACGAGGAGACGGGACTCTCCGTGACCGTCGGGGCGTTGGTCGGCAGTGTCACCCGACCGGGTCCGCAGGGCCCCTACGAGATCCACGACTACGCCTGCCAGGTGCGATCCGGCGCCCTCCGACCGGGCGACGACGCCGCTGACGCACAGTGGGTGACCGCTGCGATCTTGGCCACACTCCCACTCACCGAGATGCTGCGGGAGACCCTCGAAGCCTGGGGGCAGCTCCCCCGGTGCTGATCACGTTCACCCGTTCAGGGGAGCCAGATCAGCCGTTGGCCGTGCGGGGCGGTGCGCGCCAGCGCCCGCGCCGAGACCACGTCGCCGTCCTCGAACCGGACCAGCCCCACGACGCCGAACGCCGCGTCGCCGGGCCCCGGCCGCAGGTCCTCGCGCCCCGGCAGCACGTGCTCCAGGGCCGCGGCGTAGCCCTCGTGGCTCAGCCACCACAGCGGCCGGCCCAGCGCGCGCAGCGCCTCGACGAACTCCGCCCCCGACAGGTACGCCAGCACGTTGCTCGTCATCACGACCAGCGGCAGCGCTTCGGGAACCCGCGCGGCGGCGGTGGACAGGTCCGCCACCGCGTCGCCGGTCACGAACTCCGGCGGCGACTTGCGCTGCACGGTCGCGGCCACGCCGAACAGCCGCAGCCGCTCCGGCTGGTCGGCCCACACGCACGCCTCGAGCCACGCGTAGGTCTCCTCGTCGGACAGGTCGGCGGGCGCCCGGTCCAGGCCGACCTTCGCGGCGACCTTCACCGACTTGGGGATCTTCGGCAGCTCCGCGCCGGGCGCCAGCTCCAGCGAGCAGTGCAGGCCGAGCGCCGCCTTCGCGGGCCCCGCGACGAGCTGGCCCGCCTGCTGGGTCTGGTAGCGGAAGCCGTACAGGTCGAGCCCCAGCAGCAGACCGGCCGAGCAGCCGACCTCCAGCAGCCCGACCGGCCCCTTGATCCCGGCCAGCGCCGGGTAGAGCAGCGCGGACCGGCGCACCTCGTTGGTCTGCGTGCTGCGCGTGGACACCAGCTCGCGCACCTTGTCGGCCCGGTCGAGCAGGAAGTCGCGGAACAGCGGCCACGTCTCGTCGTCCGGGCCGTGCGTGCCGCCCAGCGACGGGTAGTACCGCGACAGCGGGTGGAACGGCTCGGCCTGCACCAGCCGGTGCGCCGCCGCCAGGAGCAGGGTCGCGTGCGCGAACCGCTCCGGGGCGGCGGTCAGCAGGCCGGCGACCCCGGGATCGCCGGCGGCGCGCGACGCCAGGTGCTCGTAGAGCGGGGAGACGCCGTGCGCCTCCTGCTCGGCGAACGCCGACAGCCGCCGCCGCGCGAAGTCCAGCGAGGTCACGTCACTCCCTCAGGTCAGAGCACCGGTTCGGGCCGCCCCGGCTGCTCGCCACCGCGCGCGTCGCCGTAGGAGCGCTTGGGGACCATCACCTTGCGCCGGAAGACGCACACGACCGTGCCATCCTGTTTGTACCCGCGCGTCTCGACGTAGACCACGCCCCGGTCGTCCTTGGACTTCGACGGGGTCTTGTCCAGCACCTCCGTCTCACCGTAGATGGTGTCGCCGTGGAACGTCGGCTTGACGTGCCTGAGCGACTCGACCTCCAGGTTGGCGATGGCCTTGCCGGACACGTCGGGCACGGACATGCCCAGCAGCAGCGAGTAGACGTAGTTGCCGACCACGACGTTCTTGCCGAAGTCCGTGGTCCCCGCCGCGTAGTGCGCGTCCATGTGCAGCGGGTGGTGGTTCATGGTCAGCAGGCAGAACAGGTGGTCGTCGTACTCGGTGACCGTCTTGCCCGGCCAGTGCTTGTAGACCGCGCCGACCTCGAACTCCTCGTAGTAACGCCCGAACTGCACCGCGGCCTCCGTTGGCTGTCGTGGTCCGGCTCTCGTTGGACCGGGACGACAGTGTGAGCACCGGGGGAGTACCCTCGGCAACTGGTCTGTGAGCGACTCCACCGCCGCGACCGCCCAACCCGAGGAGGTGAGGACCACCGATGAGCAACGACCCCCATCCTGCGAGTACCTCGCGCGTCCTCATCGGGGGACCCGTCGTCCGGGGTTAGCCCCACCGGGACCGGGTCCAGCACCACCGGTCGGGGACGTGCCGTCGTCGTTGTTCCGAGTCGACGCTCCCCCACTGGAGGTCCCCCGTGCCCAGCCTGCCCTCGCTCGGCGGTCTGAGAGGCCGTTCGCCGGAACGCCCCGCGCTGCCCGTCCCCGTCCCGCTGTCGGCCTACGTCGTGGACTGCGGCGTGTACGTCGACGGCGCGCGCCTGCCCGGCCGCTGGTCGCACACCGACGCGGTGGAGGAGGTCCGCAAGCGCGGCGACGGCTTCGTCTGGATCGGGCTGCACGAGCCGGACGAGGAGCAGATCCAGGGCGTCGCGGACACGTTCGGCCTGCACGAGCTGGCCGTCGAGGACGCCGTGCACGCCCACCAGCGGCCGAAGCTGGAGCGCTACGACAACACGCTGTTCATGGTGCTCAAGACGGTCCGCTACGTGCAGAACGCCTCCCCGGACACGGCGAACGAGATCGTCGAGTCGGGTGAGGTCATGGTGTTCCTCGGCCGCGACTTCGTGGTCACGGTCCGGCACGGCAACCACTCGGGCCTCGCCGCGGTGCGCCGCGACCTGGAGGCCGACGCCGACCGGCTCAAGGTCGGGCCGGCCGCGGTGCTGTACTCGATCGCCGACCACGTGGTCGACAACTACCTGGACGTGACCGACCACATCGAGGACGACATCGACTCGATGGAGGCGCTGGTCTTCCAGCCGCGCAGCCGGGTCAGCGCCGACCAGATCTACCTGATGAAGCGCGAGGTGCTGGAGCTGCGCCGCGCGGTGATGCCGCTGGCCGTGCCGCTGCGCCGGCTGGCCGAGGGCTACACGCCGCTGATCCCCGAGCAGGTGCGCTCGTACTTCCGCGACGTCGACGACCACCTCACCGAGGTGTCCGAGCGCGTCATCAACTTCGACGAGCTGCTGACGACGCTGGTCAACGCCGTGCTGGCGAAGATCACGCTCCAGCAGAACTCGGACATGCGCAAGCTCGCCTCCTGGGTGGCGATCATCTCCGTGCCGACGATGGTGGTCGGCGTGTACGGCATGAACTTCGACCACATGCCGGAGCTGCACTGGCGCTACGGCTACCCCATGGTGATCTCGGTGATCATCGCGGTCTGCCTGACCCTGTACCGAATATTCCGCCGGAACGAGTGGCTGTAAGGACCCTCCGCCCCTTCTCCCCCGACGGGATGTGCCCACGATGACCCGGATGCTCACCAACCTGCGGTTCTGGATCCTGACCTTCCTGCTGGGCTGGCTCGCCACCGTGACGCTGCTCATCGCCAACGGCGCCTGACCGACCCGCGCCCGGCCGTCCCGCCCGGTCACCCGCGCCCGACCGCCCACGACCGTCCACGCCGGACCGCGCCGCGCCGGCCCCCGGGGGTTGTCAGTCCCAGGTCCTGGTGTCCCAGGTGAACGGGATGCCGTGGCCGACGCCGGTGCCGAGCTTGAGCGACAGGCCGGCCGGCCACAGCTTCAGCAGCAGCTGGAACTGGTACTTGGTCGGCCGGTGGGTGCGGCGCGGCTCGAACACGAGCAGCGCGAGCGGCGCCATCGGCGTGGCGCGGGCGGCGGCCTCGGCGAGCACGGCCCGGCCCATGGCCCGGTCGGCGGGTGAGGTGTACTGCCAGACCACCGAGTGCCACACGACGGTGAGCACGTCCCGCTCCGGCCGCACGAGCTGCTCCGCCAGCCACTCGGGGCCGGTGGCCCGCTGCACGGGCACCGGGTCGAGCTGCGCCAGGTCGACCGCGGCCCGCAACCGCTCCAGCCGGGCCGGCTGGTCCGCCCACACGAACGACGACAGGTGCAGCCGGCCGCTCTCGGTGGACACGTCGACGGGGTGCGGGTCGCAGCCCGCGCGGCGGACCAGCCGCAGGTTGTGGTCCAGCGCGACCGACGGCCTGCCGGTCCACCGCGGGTCCAGCGTCAGCGGGCTGCCCGGGTCGCCGTAGCGGACGCCGTCGACGCGGTAGGCGATGCGGTGCGGGCGCAGGTTCAGGCCGCCGGACGCGCCGACCTCCAGCAGCCGGACCGGGAACGGCGTGCGCCTGCCGACCTGCGCCGCGGCCAGGTGGGTGGCGGTCTGGAGGCCGCCGAACAGGGGCGCGCTGCGGCCCGGCTCGTTGGTCTGCACGACCGTCGTGGTGACCGCCGCCCGCAGCTCGTCGGTGTGCTCGTGCAGCACGGGCAGGGCGTCGTCCCACAGCGCGTCGAGGTCGGGGCTGCCGCCCGCGGTCGGGTAGTGCCTGGCCAGCGCGGGCGCCCGGCCCTCCAGGACCAGGCGGTGCAGGGCCGCGGCGAACCGCAGGCCGGGGACGCTGCCCTGGCGGTCGCACTCGGCGCCGGCCATCACCCGCGCGGTGACCCCGCCGCGGGCCAGGTCGTCGGCGGCCGCCGCGAGGAGGGCGTGGGTGAGGGGGCTGTGCGTCCGGCAGGAACGGGAGGCGTCGAGGAACAGCTCGGCGAGCACCCCTGGCACGCTAGCGCGCCTCCCCCCGCGCGGCGGAAGGACCACCGCGTCATTTCACCCTTTCACCGGGGAGGTGTCACCTGCGCGGACAGCGCCTACGCTCGTCGGGTGCCGAAGGTTCTCGCGGTGTCGGACGAGGTGGTCGAGCGGCTGTGGACCGACCGGGTGCGCGCGCTGGGCGTGGACCTGGTCCTCGCGGCCGGCGACCTGCCGTTCGACTACCTGGAGCACCTGGCGGACGTGCTGGACCGGCCGTGCGTGTTCGTGCCGGGCAACCACGACGCCGACCTGGGCGGGTACGTCGCCGTGCGCGGGCTGTGGACGAGGGCGGGCCTGCCGGCGCGGTGGCCGGGACCGGCGGGCGGCGTGAACGCCGACGAACGGGTGGTGGACGTGGCCGGGCTGCGGATCGCGGGGCTGGGCGGGTCGATCCGGTACAACGGCGGGCCGAACCAGTGGACGGAGCGGCAGCAGGCGCGGCGGCTGCGGCGGGTGCTGCGGCTGGCCCGGTGGCGGCGGCTGCGCGACGGGCGGGGCGTGGACGTGCTGCTCACCCACTCGCCGCCGCTGGGCTGCGGCGACGAGGAGGACGCGCCGCACCGCGGGTTCGCCTGCCTGCACGACGCGGTGCGGCTGCTGCGCCCGCCGCTGCTGCTGCACGGGCACGTGCACCCGCACGGCGTGCCGCGGCCGGACCGGGAGCTGGGCGCGACGAAGGTGGTGAACGCGGTGGGCTGGAAGGTGCTGGACGTGCCCTCGGCGGCGGGGGTGCGCCGTGCGCCGTGACACCGGGTTCCCGCGCGCCGACGCGGAGAACGACTTCCAGCGCGCCCGGCGGCGGCAGGTGCTGTCGAGGCTGGCGGCGTGGCTGCGGCGGGAACCGGACGACGTGAACATCACGCTGCCGTTCCACGAGGTCGTGGAGGCGCTGGGGCTGGTCGGCGAGAAGCGGCTGGGGCTGTGCACGGTCCGGTTGGACTCGATCGTGGGCAGCGTGGACCGGACCCGGGACTTCGACCGGCGGTTCCGGCCCACGTCGGCGCGCGTGCGGGAGCGCTGGGAGCGGTTGGCGCTGGCGCAGCGGCGCGGCGAGGCGGTGCCGCCGGTCGAGCTGTACCGGGTGGGCGACCTGCACTTCGTGCAGGACGGGCACCACCGGGTGTCGGTGGCGCACGCGCTGGGCCTGGGGGTGATCGACGCCTACGTGACCGAGGTCGTGACGCGGGTCGCGGCGCACGGCATCCGGCACCGGGGCGACCTGATCGTGAAGGACTACCGGCGGCTGTTCCTGGAACGGGTGCCGCTGGGCGGGCAGGCGCGCGCGGCCGTGTCGCTGTCGGACCCGTGGGACTACGCGGAGCTGGGCGAGCACGTGGAGGCGTGGGGGTTCCGGCTGATGCAGGACGAGGGCCGCCTCCTGGACCGGGCGACCGTCGCGGCCCGCTGGTACGCCGAGGAGTACGTGCCGGTGGTCGACATGCTGCGGCAGGCGGACCTGGTGGGCGACCGCACCGAGACCGAGGCGTACCTGTGGGTAGCGGCCGAGCGCTACCGCCTGATCCGCACCCACCGCTGGGACCCGGACGTGATAGCCGCCCTCCGCACCCCCCGCTGACCCGCGAGTCATGCGCTCACGCCCCGAGAGTCATGCGCTCACGCCCCGCGAGTCATGCGCTTACGCCCCGAGAGTCCAACGCTCACGCCGCGCGAGTCCAACGCTCACGCCGCGCGAGTCCAACGCTCAGGACCCCTGAGTTCTGCGTTCACGACTCACGGCGTTAGCCATGAGCGCAGGACACGAGGGTCGTGAACGCATGACTCGCGGGGCACGAGCGCATGACTCGCGGGTCCTGAGCGTTGGACTCTCGGGTCCTGAGCGTTGGACTCTCGGGTCCTGAGCGTTGGACTCTCGGGGGCTGAGCGTTGGACTCTCGGGGCGTGAGCGTTGGACTCTCGGGTCCTGAGCGTTGGACTCTCGGGGGCTGAGCGTTGGACTCTCGGGGCGTGAGCGTTGGACTCTCGGGTCAGCGGGGGGTTTCGAACTTGGGGAGGGGGCGGGCCTGGTCCATGACGCGGTCGGTGTAGCTGTCCAGGAGGCGGGTGGCGATCTGCTGGCCGTAGCCGAGGATGACGGCCCACAGCAGCAGGGCCGCCTGGGACGCCACGCCGATCAGGCCGGTCGTCACGCCCGCGCCGAGGGCGAGGATGCCGACCACCGCCAGGGCCGCGCCCAGCAGCACCTTGATGAGCGCCTGGTAGCCGACCATCACGTACGGCGACAGGCTGGGCCGGCGGCGCAGCAGCAGCACGACCGCCGACAGCACCGCCCCGAACGCGCCGAGCACCTGCACGAGCCACACGTCCGCCCCCGCCGCGACCTTGCCCGCCGGGCACACCGTGGGCAACCGCTCCGAACCGACGCACATGGGCACCAGACCCGGCTTGAGCAGGCCGATCACCCCGAGCAGGGTGTTGACGACGAACAGCACGACCGAGGTGGCGATGAGCTTGTTGCGCAGCGCCCGCGACCCGGCGTGCGCGAAGTCGGACTTGTCGAACGACGCCCGCAGCGCGTCGACGACCATCTCCCGCTCGATCGACAGCGGGTACTCCCCCGGCCGCATCTCCTCCAGCGCGGTGCGCCGCGGGTCGCCGTCGTCGAGGTTCTCCGCGACCCGCGCCTTGAGGCCGGGCAGCCGCCCGAGGAACCCGCTGCCCGCGGCGACGACCGCGATCTCCGCCTCGTGCAGGGACCGCCAGGCGCGTTCGATGTGCCACCCGGACCACCAGGACGCCACGGCACGCCAGCGCGGCTCCTCGCGGGTGATCATGTCCTCGACCACGGCGGCCTCCGCCTCGGCGACCTCGCGCCACCGCTGGCTCTCCTGGTCGAGGGGGTCGGGCGGGCCGAGGGCGGCGAGGTCGGCGCGCACGCGGTCCAGCCGCGACTGGACCACCAGCCGCCAGTCCGTGACGCGGGGCTTGCGCGCACCCATGCCGCTCATGGTGGCACCTGCCCCGACCTGGGCGGACCGCTCATCGGGTGATCGGGGGGAACGCCCGCGGGCACTCCCCCCGACCGGTCACGCCGTGCGGCCGGGTTCCACGAGCTCACGCAGGCGCGGCGGCATGCGCTTCTCCAGGCCGTACGGTTCGAGGTGGGCCTGGAGGACGCCGTCGAAGGCGCGCTTGACGGACGTGGTGTCCCAGGTGTCGCTCTCCAGGATCGGCTGCTTGAAGTACGGGTGGCCGATGAGGTGGAGCTGCCGCCCGTTGCACCGCACGACCTGCCCGGTGATGCCGGCCGCGTCGTCGCTGAGCAGGAACAGCACGAGCGGCGCGACCTTGCCCGGGGTGCGGTCGGCGGGGATGGCGCGCAGCGACCGTTCCGACTTCCACACCATTCGGGTGTGCGCGACCGGGCACACGGCGTTGACGCGGATGTTCTCGTTCTCCAGGTCGAGCGCCCACGACGCGCTCAACGACGCCACGGCGCCTTTCGTCGCCGAGTACGTGGCGAGTTTCCGCTGCCCCAGGAAGGCGCCGGAGGAAACGTTGACGATGGAGCCGCCGCCCTGCTCCCGCATCGCGCGCATCGCGGCCATACCGGTGAATATGACCCCCAGGAGGTTCACCTCGACGGTGCGCCGGATCGTGTCCGGGTCGTCCTCCCACGGCTGGGTCTCGTAGTTCAGGCCGGCGTTGTTCACCAGGCCGTCGACCCGACCGAACTCGGTCAGGCACATCCCCACGATCTTCTCCGCCTCGCTGGGGTCGGCCACGGTGTGCGCGCTGGCCACCGCCCGTCCCCCGTACGCCCGGATGTGCTCGGCGACCTGGTCCGCCAGCTCGGCGTCCACGTCGTTGACCACGACGGCCGCGCCCGCCTGCGCCGCGTGCATCGCGTACGCCTCGCCCAGCCCCCGACCGGCTCCGGTGATCACCACTGCTTTGCCGTCAAGAATCCCCATCTCAGAACTCTTCTCTGTGCTCGGCGGACTCCCCTGCCCCGACTCCGTATCGGTCGGGGTCGTCCCCGCCTTCGACCAGGGTGGGGACCGGCCGGAGGCGCGGGGCCGCCGAAGCGCCCAGGTGCGTGTTTGATGCGCTGAATGGCCTATGCACTTCGTCCCGACCGATGGTCCCGACAGGTCAGTAACGCCCAGTGAGGTTTGTGACGGTGCAAATAAAAGGGCCGCCCCGAAAGCGGGACGGCCCTTCTTCCGGGTGACCGGTTCAGCCGCTGTAGGTCAGGTTGCGGCCGTTCTTCGGGTCGAACAACTGCACCTTGTCCGCGTCGAACCAGATCTCCGCCGGCTGGCCGGTGGTCGCCGCGGACGCCGCGGAGATGCGGGTGACCAGCGGCACGCCGTCGCCGGGGACGTCCGCGGTGCCCGCGTCGGCGGCCAGCTCGGCGAGCTCCGCCGACGTCGCCTGCTCGCCGGAGAGGCTGAAGTAGGCGAACTTGTCGGAGCCCATGGACTCCAGCACGTCGACCTGGCTGGTGAACGTGACGCCGGACGAGCGGACGTGGTCCTCCACCAGCCGGGCGTCCTCGAAGTGCTCGGGGCGCAGGCCCATGATCACCTCGCGGGGCGCGTCGCCGCCCTCCAGCAGCCCGCGCACCCGGTCGGTGAGCGGCACGTCGCCCAGCGGCGACCGCAGCGAGCCGTTCTCCAGGGCGGCGGGCACGAAGTTCATCGACGGCGAGCCGATGAACCCGGCGACGAACAGGTTGGCCGGGTTGTCGTAGAGGAACTGCGGCGCGCCGATCTGCTGCACCGCGCCGCCCCGCATCACCACCACCCGGTCGCCCAGGGTCATCGCCTCGGTCTGGTCGTGCGTGACGTAGACCATGGTCGTGCCGAGCTGCTTCTGCAGCCGCGCCACCGACGTGCGCATCTGCACGCGGAGCTTGGCGTCGAGGTTGGACAGCGGCTCGTCCATCAGGAACGCCTTGGGGCTGCGCACGATCGCCCGCCCCATGGCCACGCGCTGCCGCTGCCCACCGGAGAGGTTCGACGGCTTGCGGTCGAGGTGCCCGGTGAGGTCCAGGATCTCGGCCGCGTCGCGGACCTTCTTCTCCACGGTGGTGTCGTCGACCTTCGCCAGCCGCAGCGGGAAGGCCATGTTCTCCTTCACCGTCATGTGCGGGTACAGCGCGTAGGACTGGAACACCATGGCGATGTCGCGGTCCTTGGGCGCGCGCTCGTTGACGCGCTCGCCGCCGATGCGCAGCTCGCCGGAGGTGATGTCCTCCAGGCCCGCGATCATGTTGAGGGTCGTGGACTTCCCGCAGCCGGACGGGCCGACCAGGATGACGAACTCGCCGTCGGCGATCTCGATGTCCACGTCCCGCACGGCCACCGCGCCGTCGGGGTACTGCTTGGTCACGCTGTCGAGCACGATCTCGGCCATTGCCTCACCCCTTGACGGCGCCGGAGGTCAACCCGGCGACGATCCGACGCTGGAAGAACAACACGAACAGGATGATCGGGATGGTGATGACCACCGCGGCGGCGGCGATCGACCCCGTCGGGTCCTCGAACTGGGAGCTGCCGGTGAAGAACGACAGCGCCACGGGGACGGTCCGCGACGACTCGGTCGAGGTGAGCGAGATCGCGAACAGGAAGTCGTTCCAGCAGAAGATGAACACCAGGATGGCCGTGGTGAACACCCCCGGCGCGGCCAGCGGCGCGATGACCCGGCGGAACGCCTGACCGGGCGTGGCGCCGTCCATCTTCGCCGCCTTCTCCAGCTCCCACGGGATCTCGCGGAAGAACGCCGACAGGGTGTAGATCGCCAGCGGCAGCGCGAACGTGATGTAGGGCAGGATCAGGCCGGGCCAGGTGTCGAACAGCCCCAGCGTCCGCTCGATCTCGAACAGCGGCGACACCAGCGAGATCTGCGGGAACATCGACACCAGCAGCGAGACGCCCACCAGCACCTTCTTGCCGGGGAAGTCGAGCCGGGCGATGGCGTAGGCGGCCATCGTGCCGAACACCACGGCGATCGCGGTGGCGATGATCGCGATGCCGATGGAGTTGACCAGCGCCCGCACGAACTCGGTGGTGGAGAAGATCGACGCGTAGTTGTCGAGCGTCCAGGCGCGCGGGATGAAGTTGCCGTCGCCCAGGGTCTCCTTGGTCTTGAACGACAGCGACACGATCCACAGCACCGGGAACAGCGCGTACACCACGACCAGGACGTTGAGGGCCGTCCAGCGCGCCTTGCGCGCCGTGGTCTCGGCCCCGCCGATGCCCGCCATCAGCGCCTCCCCCCGCCGTCGCTGCCGGGGGCAGCGGTGCCGAACAGCTTGACGAAGATGAACGCGATGATCGCCACCGCGATGAAGATGAGCACCGACATGGTGGAGCCGATGCCCAGGTTGAGACCCTTGATCAGGTTGTTGTAGGTGGTCATCGAGACGGACGCGGTGCCCTGCGACCCGGCGGTGAGCACGAACAGGTTGTCGAAGATGCGGAACGCGTCGAGCGTGCGGAACAGCAGCGCCACCAGGATCGCGGGCTTCATCACCGGCACGATGACCTTGGTGAACCGCTGCCAGCCGCCCGCGCCGTCCATCGCGGCGGCCTTGAGCAGGTCGTCGGGCACCAGGGCCAGGCCGGCCATGAGCAGCAGCGCCATGAACGGCGTGGTCTTCCAGATCTCGGCGAGGATCACGATCATGATCGCCGGGATCTTCTCGGTGAGCACCGGGTCGCCGCCCGCGATGGTCTCGGCGAGGTAGCCGGTGCCGGGCGTCCACGCGTACCGCCAGGAGAACGCGGCGACGACGGTGACGATGCCGTACGGGATGAGCGTGGCGGTCCGCACGATGCCGCGGCCCACCAGGGTGCGGTGCATGATCAGCGCGAGCGCCATGCCCAGCACCAGCTCGATGACCACGGACACCACGGTGATCACGATCGTGATCCACATGGCGTTCCACCAGTACGGGTTGGTCAGGACGGTGACGTAGTTGTCGAGGCCGACGAACTCGGTGCGGTCCGGGAACTTCAGGTCGTAGCGCTGGAGCGACAGCCACACCGAGTAGATGATCGGCCAGCCCGCGACCGCGGCCATGATGAGGATCGCGGGCGCGCACAGCAGCAGGCCCAGGCGGCGCTCGGCCTTCTTGCCCTCGCTCAGCACGGCCTTCGCCCTGCGCGGCGGGGTGTCCGGCTGTTGCGCGTCGCGGACGGGCTCGGCGTTGATCGCCTGGCTCACGGCAGCACCCCCTTGGAGTCGAGCGCGTCCTGGAGCTCGGACCTGAGCCGCTCGGCCGTCGCCTTCGGGTCGATGCCCGCGGGCGGCGACAGGATCGTGGAGATGACCGTGGAGACGTTCTGGTACGCGGGGGTGGCGGGACGCGCGCTCGCGTTCTTCAGCGTCTCCAGGATCGCCTCCTTCATCGGGTACGGCTCGGCCATCTCCGGGTCGTCGTAGACGGACTCGATGGTGGGCGGCACGCCGTCGTTGATGGCCGCGAACTTCTGGTTCTCGGCGTTGCGCAGGCAGGTGACCGCGTCGAACGACTCCTCGGAGTGCTCGCTGAACGCGCTGACCGCGTAGTTGATGCCGCCGACGGTCACCTTGGACTCGCCGCCGCCGACCGCCGGGAAGGGCGCCCACTTGAGGTTCTTCGCGAACTCCGGGTTCGCCTGCGCGGCGGCGTACACGTACGGCCAGTTGAGCATGAACGCGGCCTTGCCGCCCTCCATGGCCAGGCGCGCGTCGTCCTCGGCGGCGTTGGAGAAGGACGGGTCGACCACGTCGGAGGTCGCGAACTCCTTGAGCGCCTCCAGCGCCTCGACCGCGCCGTCGTCGACGACGGCCTTGGTGCCGCTCTCGTCGATGATGCGGCCGCCCGCGGAGTTGACCAGCGTGTTGTAGAGGACGACCAGGCCCTCGTACTGCTTGCCGGTGGCCTCGACCAGGCCGGGCTTGCCCTGCGCCTTCAGCTCGGAGCCGACCCGGATCATGTCGTCCCAGGTCTCCGGCGGGGTCTGCACGAGGTCACCGCGGTACCAGAGGAGCTGCACGTTCGTGTTGTCCGGCGCCCCGTACAGCCTGCCCTCGTAGCGGGCGGTCTCCAGGGGCGTCTCCAGGGTGCCGTCCTCGACCTCGGCCTTCGCCCGCCCGGTGAACTCCTTGATCCAGCCCGCCTCGGCCAGCTCGGCGGTCCAGGTGACGTCGAGCGCGAGGACGTCCATGTCGGTGTCCCCCGCGGCGAGCCTGCGCACCATCTGCTCGCGCTGGCCGTCGGCCTCGCGGGGCAGCTTGTGGTAGACGATCTCGTAGCCGTCGGCCTGCGCGTTGCAGTTGTCGACGATCTTCTGGAAGTTCTCCTGCGGGTACTTGTAGACGTTGACGACGGTCCCGCCGTCCCCCGAACCGCACCCCGCCAGCACGGATGTCGCGACCAGCGCGACGGCCCCCGTGGCGGCCAACCGATGACGCTTGCCCCTCACCGGCCCTGCCTCCTTCCCGACAACGGAGGAGCCAGACGGCCTGCCCGGCACCTCGTCGTGCCCCCGTCCCGGCAAGCAGCCGGTCGGTGGGTCGAACCTAGGCCCGGTGATCAGGTGCCGCAACCACGTGAGCCCAGACGGGCTCTACCCCATGATCGTGAACGGCAAACGTCAGTCTTTCCTCACGTCGGAGGGGCGCAGGGCGAGCTGGGCGAGCAGGTCGCGGCCGCGTTCGGCGGAACGGGGCTGGCACAGCACGTCGTAGCGACCGGCCACCAACTGGCTGGCGCTCTGGAAGTCCCGCTTGCCGCGGGTGGAGCTGTAGCCGACGGCGGCGAAGATCAGGCCGAAGGCGACGCCGACGAGGAGGCCGGCGACGATCGGCCCGAGGCTCGTGCCGGGGCTGGTGTTGAACAGGCTGAGCAGGACGCCGACGAACAGGCCGAACCACGCGCCCGACGCGGCGCCGGTGCCGAGGACGCGGCCCCAGGTGAGGCGGCCGGTGACGCGTTCGACGAGCATCAGGTCGACGCCCACTATCGTCACCTCCTGCACCGGGAAGTCCCCGTCGGCGAGGAAGTCGACGGCCCGCTGCGCCTCCTCGTAGGTGCCGTAGGAACCGATGGGCCAGCCCGTGGGCGGCGTCGGGAGGCGCGGGGGCACGCCGGGTCGGTTCTGGCCGGAGAAGGAACTCGTCACGGTGACCACCTCTTCGCGGTGCTGATCACCCCATCCTGCCAACACCGCGCGAACCGCGCGAAACGGGTGGAGCCGAAACTGATGCGAACGTGACCTGCGCCGGTCCCGCGCGGCGCGGCGCGGGACCGGCTCCGACGGCGTCGGGGGTCAGCCGCGGGACCGGTACTCGCGCAGCAGGCCGCGGCTGATGATGGTCTTCTGGATCTCGCTGGTGCCCTCGCCGATGAGCAGGAACGGTGCCTCGCGCATCAGGCGCTCGATCTCGTACTCCTTGGAGTAGCCGTAGCCGCCGTGGATGCGGAACGCCTCCTGCGTGACCTCGGCGCAGTACTCGGAGGCGATGAGCTTGGCCATGCCGGCCTCGACGTCGTTGCGCGCGCCGGAGTCCTTGAGGCGGGCGGCGTTGACCATCATCAGGTGGGCGGCCTCGACCTTGGTGGCCATCTCGGCGAGCTTGAACGCGATGGCCTGGTGCTCGGCGATGGCCTTGCCGAACGTCCGGCGCTGCTGCGCGTACTCGACGGCCAGCTCGAAGGCCCGCAGGGCGATGCCGCACGCGCGGGCGGCGACGTTGACGCGGCCGACCTCGACGCCGTCCATCATGTGCCGGAAGCCCTGGCCGGTCTCGCCGCCCAGCACCTGCTCGGCGCCGATCCGGAAGCCGTCGAACACCATCTCGGTGGTGTCGACGCCCTTGTAGCCCATCTTGTCGATCTTGCCGGGGATGGTGAGGCCGGGCGCGACCTCGCCGTAGCCCTCGGGCTTCTCCACCAGGAAGGTGGTGAGGTTCCGGTGCGGCTTGTCCTCGCCCTCGTCGGTCCTGACGAGCACGGCGGTGAGGTTGGACGTGCCGCCGTTGGTCAGCCACATCTTCTGGCCGCTGATGGCGTAGCCGTCGCCGTCGCGGGTGGCCTTGGTGCGGATGGCGGCGACGTCGGAGCCCAGTTCCGGCTCGGACATGGAGAACGAGCCGCGCACCTCGCCCGCGGCCATGCGCGGCAGGTACTTCTCCTTCTGCTCGGGCGTGCCGTGCTGCTTGAGCATGTGCGCCACGATGAAGTGGGTGTTGATCACGCCGGAGACGGACATCCAGCCGCGCGCGACCTGCTCCACGACGAGCGCGTAGGTCAGCAGGGACTCGCCGAGCCCGCCGAACTCCTCGGGGATGGTGAGCCCGAACAGGCCCATCTCCTTCATGCCCTCGACGATGTCCGCCGGGTAGGTGTCGCCGTGCTCCAGCGCCTGCGCGTGCGGGATGATCTCCTTGTCCACGAACGTGCGGACCGTCGACAGGATCTCCTCCTGGACGTCGGTGAGTCCTGCGGTCTGGGCCAGGCGCGCCATCGCACGGTTCCCTTCGTAGGCACGGGAGGTTACCGGCGAGTATGGCCCGGTTAACGCTCGTTCGCGCCACGAGAGTGCTCATCACCACGCGCTGAACCGAAACAGCAGCCCCGCGCCCGCGACCGGCCGCTACGCGCCGATCTCCAGGGCGACCCCGCAGTGGCGGCACACGTCGAAGAACACGTGGACGTCGCGGGTGCAGCGGGGGCAGTTCCGGAAGCTGCGCTCCAGCAGGTCGTCGGCGGGCCTGCGCCGGAACAGCCTCTTCCGCTCGGCTCGATGTCTGGACACGCCCTCCACCATGCACGGGGGACGGGGCGTGATCGCCACTCCGCGCCCCGATCTGTGGGCATGCTCACCGGCGGGGCCACCGGTCCGTGACCCCGCCGGCACGACGCGTCACCGCGCCGGGGGTCACTGCTCCGGCGGCGACCACGCGTTCGTGCGGGACATGCCGGCCGCACGCCCCTTCGAGGAGATCACCAGCGCCATCTTGCGGGACGCCTCGTCGATCATCTCGTCGCCCAGCATCACGGCGCCGCGCCTGCCGCCCGCCTCCGACGTGAAGTAGTCGTAGGCGTCGAGGATGTTCTCGGCGTGGTCGTAGTCGTCCTGCTTGGGGCTGAACACCTCGTTCGCCGCGTCGATCTGGCCGGGGTGCAGCACCCACTTGCCGTCGAACCCGAGGGCGGCCGAGCGGCCGGCGACGCGCGTGAAGCCCCCGACGTCGCGGATCTGGAGGTACGGGCCGTCGATGGCCTGCTTGTCGTGCGCCCGCGCCGCCATCAGGATCTGCATGAGGATGTAGTGGTAGGCGTCGCCCACGTCGTAGCCGGGCGGCTGCTCGCCGACGACCAGCGACTTCATGTTGATCGACGCCATGAAGTCGGCCGGGCCGAAGATGATCGTCTCCACCCGCGGCGAGGCGGTGGCGATGGCGTTGACGTTGATCAGGCCGAGGGCGTTCTCGATCTGCGCCTCGATGCCGATGCGGCCGACCTCGTAGCCCATGGTCTTCTCGATCTGCGTCAGCAGCAGGTCCAGCGCGTGCACCTGCTCCGCCGTCTGCACCTTGGGCAGCATGATGCAGTCGAGGTTGGCCCCCGCGCCCTCGACGACCTCGGTCACGTCGCGGTAGGTCCACTCGGTGGTCCAGTCGTTGACGCGGACGACGCGCGTGCGCGACCCCCAGTCGCCCTCGTTGAGGGAGGCGACGACGGTCTTGCGGGCACCCGGCTTCGCCAGCGGCGCGCAGGCGTCCTCCAGGTCGAGGAAGACCTGGTCCGCGGGCAGCGTGCGGGCCTTGTCGATCATCTTCTGGCTCGACCCGGGCACGGCCAGGCACGAACGACGGGGACGCTGCTGGTCGACCACTGGGGTACCTCCTCGTACCGGCCGGTAACTACCTGTCGGGAAGCCTGGCACGCCCTCCGGGTGCCCGCTATTCCGTGAGTCCCGGCTCACAGGGTCGTGGCAGGCTTGACCGGTGGAGATCGAGCGGGTGCTGGACGCCGCGCTGCGCAAGGCCGCGGCGGTGTGGGTGAGACCGGACGGGCACGACGCGCGGCTGGTGTGGGCGCTGTGGCGGGACGGGGCCGTGCTGGTGGCGGTCGGCGGGTCCGAGCAGGTCGTGCCCGGCCTGGCCGACGGCGTCGCCTGCACCCTCACGGTGCGGTCGCCGACGACCCGCTCGCACCTGGCCGACGTGCCCGTGACGGCCCGCCGCGCCGACCCGGACGCCGACACCGCGACCGCCCTGCGCGCCGCGCGCCTCAACACCACCCCCGCCTGGGCCGACGTCTACCGCCTGGAGCCCGCGTGATCACCGTCCCGGCCGGCTTCGGCACCTACCTCGGCGAGGGCTCCGACGCGTGGCTGGCGTCCCTGCCGGGGCTGGCCACGAGGTTCTGCGCCCGCTGGGGCCTGACCCCGGACGGCCCGCTGCTGCACGGCCTGGTCGCCGTCGTGCTGCCGGTGCGCCGCGCGGACGGCCGCCCGGCCGCCCTGAAGCTGACCTGGCTCGACGAGGAGACCCGGCAGGAGCCGCTGGCCCTGCTGACCTGGGACGGCGACGGCGTGGTGCGGCTGCTCGACCACGACGACGAGCACGGCGCGCTGCTGCTGGAGCGCCTGGACCACACCCGGTCGCTGCTGGACGTGCCGGCCGAGGAGGCGGTGGCGGTCGCGGGCGGCCTGCTGCGCCGGCTGCGGGCGGACGGCGCGGGGTTCCGCCGCCACCGGGTCGACGACCTGGTCGCGGAGAACGAGGAGCTGGGCCGCCCGCTCCCGGACGCCCTGGTCCGGGAGGCGCACGAGGTGGGCCTGGAGCTGGCGCGCACCGCCGGCACGACCCTCGTCAACGAGGACCTGCACTACGCGAACGTGTTGCGCGGCGACCGCGAGCCGTGGCTGCTGATCGACCCGAAGCCGCTGTCGGGCGACCGCGAGTTCGGCGTGATCCCGCTGCTGTGGAACAGGTTCGACGAGCTGTCCGGCGAACGCGGCCTGCGGGACCGGCTCGCCGCGCTGTGCGACATCGGCGAGCTGGACGCCGGGAGGGCGCGGGCGTGGACGTTCTACCGGGCGGTCGACAACCGGTTGTGGGCGCTGCGCGACGGCCACCGCGACGTGCTGCCCGCCCTGGAGGCGATCACCTCCGCCGTCCGTCGGTCCACAGTGGAACGCGGCACCGCCCGCGCCGACGAACTAGCCTGATCCCGTGAACCGCGTCTTCGCCGCCCAGCTCGCCGGCCTGCCCGTGTTCGGGCCCGCTGGCGAGTCGATCGGCAAGGTCCGCGACCTGGTCGTGGGCCTGCGCGTGGACCGGCAGCCGCCGCGCGTGCTCGGCCTCGTGCTGGAGCTGGCCACCCGCCGCCGGATCTTCGTGCCGATGCTGCGGGTCACCTCGATCGAGCCGAACGCGGTGACGCTGGCCACCGGGTCGGTGAACCTGCGCCAGTTCCACCAGCGCGCCAACGAGGTGCTGGTGGTCGGCGAGCTGCTCGACGCCCGCGTCACCCTCGACCAGGGCGCGTCGGCGGTGCTGGTGGACGCCGCGATGGAGCCGTCGCGCACCCGCGACTGGCGGATGACGCGGGTCGCCGTGCGCGAGCGCACCGGGCGGCTGGGCAGGCGCGGACCGGTGGTGGTGCTGCGCTGGGAGGAGATCTCCGGCCCTTCGGCCACGCAGCTCGCCGACCAGCCGCAGGGCGCGCACCACCTGGTCGCCGTGTTCGAGCGGATGCGCGCCGCCGACGTGGCGCTCGCCCTGCACGGCCTGCCGGCCAAGCGCCGCTACGAGGTGGCCGAGGCGCTGGACGACGAGCGGCTGGCCGACATCATCGAGGAGATGGCCGAGGAGGACCAGAAGGACGTGATCGCGCACCTGGACGACGAGCGCGCCGCGGACATCCTGGAGGCGATGAACCCCGACGACGCCGCCGACCTGCTGGCCGAGCTGCCGGAGCGGGAGAAGGACCGGCTGCTGGAGCTGATGGAACCGGCGGAGTCGGCGCCGGTGCGGCGGCTGCTGGCGTACAGCTACGACACGGCGGGCGGCCTGATGACGCCGGAGCCGGTGGTGCTCGCCCCGGACGCGACCGTCGCCGAGGCGCTGGCGCACGTGCGCAACCCGGACCTGACGCCCGCGCTGGCCAGCATGGTGTTCGTGTGCCGCGCGCCGACGGCCACCCCGACCGGCCGCTACCTGGGGTGCGTGCACATCCAGCGGCTGCTGCGCGAACCGCCGTCGGCGCTGGTGGCGGGCGTGCTCGACACCGACCTGACGACCCTGTCGCCGGACGCGTCGCTGCCCGACGTGACCCGCTACTTCGCCGCCTACAACCTGGTGTGCGCGCCCGTGGTGGACGAGGCCGACCACCTGCTGGGCGCGGTCACCGTGGACGACGTGCTGGACCACCTGCTGCCGGACAACTGGCGGGAAACGGGGCTGAGCCGTGCCTGAACTGCTGCCCCGCCGGCGGCTCGACCAGCCGCGCACGCCCGCGCGGTTCCGGCTGCCGCTGGACCCGGACTCGTTCGGGCGGTTCTCCGAGCGGCTGGCCCGGTTCATGGGCACCGGGAAGTTCCTGTTCTGGCAGTCGCTGTTCGTGCTGGTGTGGATCGCGGTGAACATGGTCGCCGTGTCGTTCCGGTGGGACCCGTACCCGTTCATCCTGCTGAACCTGGCGTTCTCCACGCAGGCCGCCTACGCCGCGCCGCTGATCCTGCTCGCGCAGAACCGGCAGGACGACCGGGACCGGGTGTCGCTGGAGGAGGACCGGTCGCGGGCCGCGCAGACCAAGGCCGACACCGAGTACCTGGCGCGGGAGCTGGCGGCGCTGCGGCTGGCCGTCGGCGAGGTCGCGACCCGCGACTACCTGCGCAGCGAGCTGGAACGCGTGTTCCGCGAGCGCAAGCGCGGCGGCAAGGACAGCGGCGGCAAGGACAGCGGCGGCGGGAAAGACGGGGGCAAGGACGGCGGCGGCGGGAAAGACGGCGGGAAGAACGGCGGCGGCAAGGGCAGCGGGAAGGACCGCGACGCGAAGGGCGGTGCGAGGGACGAGGACGCGGTGAAGGACGACCTGCCGTCGTCGCCGTAGTCGGCCGCCGCCCGCCCGGGGCCGGCGCCCGTTCAGTCGTCGGTGGAACCGAGCCGGTCGCACGACCGGCCGAACTCCTCCAGCTCGGCCCCGCCGAACGCCTCGGCGAAGTGCCGCACCACGCCCGTGAGGTGGGTGCCGGACGCCACGCGCAGCCGGTCCAGCCCCTCGGGGGTGAGCACCGCGACGACGCCGCGCCCGTCGCCGTCGGCGCGTTCCCGCAGCACGAGGTTCGCGCGCTCCAGGCGGTCGACCAGGCGGGTCACCCCGGAGCGGGACAGCAGGACGGCGTCGGCCAGCTCCGTCATCCGCAGCCGGTGCTGCGGCGCCTCGGCGAGCTGCACCAGGACGTCGTAGGCGGCCAGCGAGAGGCGTTGCTCGGCGATCAGCTCGGCTTCCATGACCCGCGTCAGCCGTGCGTGAGCCCGGAGGAAGGATCGCCACACCCCCAGCTCGGTTCGGGTGGGCAACCGGGCAGATCCGCTTTCCGGCACGGATACCGATGTTACGGAAAGCACGCGACCGGCTTCGCGCTGCCCCCGACTACGAGGTGACCAGCCGGTAGCTTGGAGGTGCGGGGCCGGTCGTAGCATGGCCCTCCCACCACTGAACCCCCTAAGGCGCTCCCCGTGACTCTTCCTTCCGTTGACGACGTGCAGAAGGCGTTGGCCGGTGTCCAGGACCCCGAGATCAAGCGCCCCATCACCGAGCTCGGCATGGTCAAAGAGGTCGTGGTGGGCGCGGACGGCGTGGTCGACGTCGCGATCTTCCTGACCGTCGCCGGCTGCCCGCTGCGCGACAAGATCACCGCGGACACCACGGCGGCGGTGTCCGCCGTGCCCGGTGTCACCGGCGTGCGCGTGGTGCTGGACGTGATGAGCGACCAGCAGCGCACCGACCTGCGCAAATCGCTGCGCGGCGGGGTCGAGGAGCCGGTCATCCCGTTCGCCCAGCCGGGGTCGCTGACCCGCGTGTACTGCGTCGCGTCGGGCAAGGGCGGCGTCGGCAAGTCGTCGGTGACGGTGAACCTGGCCGTGGCGATGGCGGCGCGCGGCCTGTCGGTGGGCGTCGTGGACGCCGACATCTACGGCCACTCGATCCCCCGGATGCTGGGCACGGACGACAAGCCCACCCAGGTCGAGAAGATGATCATGCCGCCGCAGGCGCACGGCGTGAAGCTGATCTCGATCGGCATGTTCACCCCCGGCAACACCCCCGTCGTGTGGCGGGGCCCGATGCTGCACCGCGCGTTGCAGCAGTTCCTGGCCGACGTGTTCTGGGGCGACCTGGACGTGCTGCTGCTCGACCTGCCGCCGGGCACCGGCGACGTGGCGATCTCGGTGGCGCAGCTCGTGCCGAACGCCGAGATCCTGGTCGTGACGACGCCGCAGCAGGCGGCGGCCGAGGTGGCCGAGCGGGCCGGGTCGATCGCGCTGCAGACGCGGCAGCGCGTGGCGGGCGTCATCGAGAACATGTCGTGGCTGGAGCTGCCCGACGGCACCCGCATGGACGTCTTCGGCTCGGGCGGCGGCCAGGCCGTGGCCGACTCGCTGACCCAGGCCGTCGGTTCGGCGGTGCCGCTGCTCGGCCAGGTGCCGCTCGACCCGCGCCTGCGCGAGCAGGGCGACGTGGGCACGCCGATCGTGCTGGCGCACCCGGAGTCGGCGGCGGGCCAGGTGCTCAACCGGGTGGCGGCCACGTTGTCGACCCGCTCGCGCGGCCTCGCCGGCCGCCTGCTGAACGTCTCCCCCGCCGGTCGCTGACCCCCGTTCCGACCACGAAGGCCCCCACCTCCCGGTGGGGGCCTTTTCGCGCGTACCGGAACCCACCCGGACCGTTGACGAACCCGCCGCCCATCTGAAACCTTCTAGCTCAACTTCGCAATAAGTTGACAACAAGTACTCAAAATCCAATAGATGAGCTGAAAGTTCACGGCAGGCCGTCATGGCGGTCTGCCGCGGCACCGCCCTGCACGGTCCTGTTGTCCCCGATGAAGAGGGCACCATGAACAGAACGCAGCGTCCCCGCCGCCTCCTCGGCGGCCTCCTCGCGATCGGCCTGCTGGCGCCCGGCCTCCCCGCCACGGCCGCCGCCGCCCCCGCCCTCGCACCCGCACCCGGCGTCACCACCACCGCCGACGCCGGTCTCGCCGCCGCCAACCTCGCCGCCGGCAGGCCCGCCTCGGCGAGCGGCTCGCACGGCGAGTACCCGGCCTCCCACGCGACCGACGGCAACCAGCAGACCTACTGGGAGAGCCCGACCACCGCCTTCCCGCAGTGGCTCCAGGTGGACCTGGGCTCGGCCGTCGCCGTCAGCCGGGTCACCCTGAAGCTCCCGACCGGCTGGGGCGCCCGCAGCCAGGCGCTGTCCGTCCAGGGCAGCACCACCGGCACCTCGTTCACGACCCTCGCCGCGTCCGCGCCCCGCGCGTTCGACCCGGCCGGCGGCAACGCGGTCACGATCGACTTCCCCGCCGCCACCACCCGCCACGTCCGCGTGCACGTCACCGCGAACACCGGCTGGCCGGCGGGGCAGCTCTCCGAGCTGGAGGTCCACGGCCCGGCGTCCGGCGACACGCGCGCACCGACCGCCCCGACCGGCCTGACCCTCGCGCAGAGCGGCACCCGGATCGACCTGAGCTGGACCGCGGCCACCGACGACGTGGGCGTCACCGGCTACGTCGTGATCGCCAACGGCGTCGAGCGCGCCACCACCGCGGGAACCAGCCACACCGACACCCAGCCCACGTCGGCCACGGTCGAGTACTCGGTGCGGGCGCGGGACGCGGCGGGCAACACCTCGCCGGACAGCAACCGGGTCACCCGCCCCGGCCAGGGCCCGCAGGGCTCGGACCTGGCGCGCGGCAAGCCGGTCGAGGCGTCGTCGTCGGTCTTCTCGTTCGTCCCGGCCAACGCCACCGACGGCAGCACCGCCACCTACTGGGAGTCGAACGGCTTCCCGTCGACGCTCACCGTGAAGCTCGGCGCGAACGCCGACGTCACGTCCGTCGTGGTGAAGCTCGACCCGGCCCAGGCGTGGGGCCCGCGCACCCAGGCGATCGAGGTGCTGGGCCGCGAGCAGTCCGCCGGCTCCTTCACCACCCTGGGGGCCCGCGCCGACCACGCGTTCAGCCCCGCCACCGGCAACACCGTCACCGTCCCGGTGTCCGCCCGGCTCGCCGACCTGCGCCTCCAGGTGTCCGCCAACAGCGGCGCGCCCGGCGGCCAGGTCGCGGAACTCCAGGTCATCGGCACGATGGCGCCCAACCCGGACCTCACCGTCACCGGCCTGACCTGGTCGCCCACCGCCCCCGTGGAGACCGACGCGGTCCGGCTGTCGGCGACGGTCCGCAACGCGGGCGGCGCGGCGTCCCCGGCGACGTCGGTGGCGATCAGCCTCGGCGGCGCGGCCGTCGGCACGGCGGCCGTCCCGGCGCTGGCGGCGGGCGCGTCGGCGACCGCGACCCTCGACGCGGGCAGGCGCGGCCAGGGCACCTACACCGCGTCGGCGGTGGTCGACCCGGCGAACGCGGTCGTGGAGCAGGACGACGGCAACAACGCGTTCACCGCGCCCACCGGCCTCGTCGTCGGCCAGGCCCCCGGCCCGGACCTCCAGGTCCTCGGCGTCACGCCCGACCCGGCGAACCCGGCGGTCGGCCAGCGGGTCTCGTTCGGCGTGCGGGTGCACAACCGCGGCACCACCGCGGCCGGCGCGTCCGTCACCCGCGTCACCGCGGGCGGCACGGCGCTGAACGCGGACACCGCGCCGATCGCGGCGGGCGCCGAGGTCACCGTCCAGGTCGGCACGTGGACGGCCGCGGCCGGCGGCACGACCGTCACCGCCACCGCCGACGCGACCGGTGCCGTCACCGAGACGAACGAGGCGAACAACGCGTTCGCGCAGGCCCTCGTGGTCGGCCGGGGCGCGGCCCTGCCCTACGTGTCCCACGAGGCCGAGGCCGGCCGCTACCGGGGCACGCTGCTGGAGACCGACCGGCTGCGCACGTTCGGGCACACGAACTTCGCCACCGAGTCGTCCGGCCGCCGGTCCGTGCGGCTCACCGCGCAGGGCCAGTTCGTCGAGGTCACCTCCACCGACCAGGCCAACTCGATCGTGGTGCGCAACTCCGTGCCGGACGCGCCGAACGGCGGCGGCCAGGACTTCACCCTCAGCCTCTACGTGGACGACGCGTTCGTGCGGAAGCTGACCCTGTCGTCCCGGCACAGCTGGCTGTACGGCGACACCGACGGCCCCGAGGCGCTCACCAACACCCCGCAGGCCGACGCGCGGCGGCTGTTCGACGAGTCCCACGCCCTGCTCGGCACGTCCTACCCGCCGGGCACCCGGTTCAGGCTCCAGCGCGACGCGGGCGACACCGCCGCGTTCTACGTCATCGACCTGGTCGACCTGGAACAGGTCGCGCCGCCCGCCGCCCAACCGGCGGGCTGCACGTCCATCACCCGGTACGGGGCCGTGCCGAACGACGGCCTGGACGACACCACCGCCATCCAGCGGGCCGTCACCGACGACCAGAACGGCGTCATCGGCTGCGTCTGGGTCCCCGCCGGCCAGTGGCGGCAGGAGAAGAAGATCCTCACCGACGACCCGCTCGACCGCGGTCAGCACAACCAGGTGGGGATCAGCGGCGTCACCCTCCGCGGCGCCGGCATGTGGCACTCGCAGCTCTACACGCTCACCGAACCGCACCTCGCGCAGGGCGGCATCAACCACCCGCACGAGGGCAACTTCGGGTTCGACGTCGACGGCAACACGCAGATCTCCGACATCGCCATCTTCGGTTCCGGCCGCATCCGCGGCGGCCCCGACGGCGCGGAGGGCGGCGTGGGCCTCAACGGCCGGTTCGGCCGCGGCACGAAGATCAGCAACGTGTGGATCGAGCACGCCAACGTCGGCGTGTGGGTCGGCCGCGACCACGACAACATCCCCGACCTGTGGGGCCCGGCCGACGGCCTGGAGCTCAGCGGCATGCGCATCCGCGACACCTACGCCGACGGCGTCAACTTCAGCAACGGCACCCGCAACTCCACCGTGTTCAACTCGTCGTTCCGCACCACCGGCGACGACTCGCTCGCCGTGTGGGCCAACCAGTACGTCAAGGACCGCACCGTCGACGTCGCGCACGACAACGCGTTCCGCAACAACACCGTCCAGCTGCCGTGGCGCGCCAACGGCATCGCCGTCTACGGCGGCCGCGACAACCTGATCGAGAACAACCTCGTCCTCGACACCATGAACTACCCGGGCATCATGCTGGCCACCGACCACGACCCGCTGCCGTTCTCGGGCCGGACCCTGATCGCGAACAACGGCCTGCACCGCACCGGCGGCGCGTTCTGGGGCGAGGCGCAGGAGTTCGGCGCCATCACCCTGTTCGCGCAGGGCCGCGACATCCCCGGCGTCACGATCCGCGACACCGAGATCGTCGACTCGACCTACGACGGCATCCAGTTCAAGTCGGGCGGCGGGAACGTCCCGGACGTCGTGATCAGCAACGTCCGGATCGACCGCTCCACCAACGGCGCGGGCGTCCTCGCCATGGGCGGCGCGCGCGGCAGCGCCACCCTGACCGGCGTCACCATCACCGGCTCGGCCACCGGCGACGTCGTCGTCGAACCGGGCTCGCAGTTCACCATCACCCGCTAGCCCCCCGCACGGCGGAGGCCCCCCGACCAGTGCGGTCGGGGGGCCTCTTCCGTCGTCATCGGCGGATCAGGTGGCGTCCGGGTCGTACGGCGGGCGCTCGCCCTGCCCCAGGGGCCGGTCGCGGCCCGGCGTCGCCGGGGACGTGCCGCCCACCGCCGGGTAGCCGTTCGGCTTGTCCGCCGGCTGGTCGTCCCACAGGTGCTTGGTGATGGCCCGCTTCGGGTCGAAGTTCCGCAGCTCCCGCAGGTCCTCCAGCGGCTTGCGCAGCTGCTCGAACTCGGGACCCATCTCCTGCTTCAACTGCTCGCGCGCGCCGGTCGCGTAGTCGCGGACCTGGCGGACCGTGCGCCCCACCCACGCCGCCGCCGACGGCAACCGCTCGGGCCCCAGGATGAACAGGCCCGCGACGACGATGATCAGGATCTCGACCCAACCGATGTTCTCGAACACCCGCGTGCCCCGCCTTCCGCGCCACCCGGCCTGATGAGCCCCACGACCAGCGTAGCCGTCAGTCGGACCGCAGGGTCACCTGCACGGTCAGCTCCCGCCCCTGCCGGGCCAGCACCACCGGCACCGTCTCGCCGATCTCGCGGTCCCGCACGGCGACGGTCAGCTCCGCGGCGTTGCGCACCACGCGGTCACCGACCCGGGTGATCACGTCACCCTCCTCGATGCCCGCCGCGTCCGCCGCGCCGCCCTCCGGCACGTTCTGCACCTGCGCGCCCTCGGCGGTCTCCGCCGACGCCGACCGCACGTTCACGTTCATGTCCGCGTGCTTGACCTCGCCGTCCCGGATCAGGGCCTGCGACACCTTGCGCGCGTAGTTCCCGGAGATCGCGAACCCCAGGCCCACCGACCCGCCGGTCTCGGTGCGGATCGACGAGTTGATGCCCACCAGCGCACCCGACGAGTCCACCAGCGCGCCGCCCGAGTTGCCCGGGTTGATCGCCGCGTCGGTCTGGATCGCGTCGTAGGTGACCTGCGGCCCGCCGTTCTCGCCCGCCGCCGTCACCGGCCGGTGCAGGGCGCTGACGATGCCCTCGGTCACCGTGTTCGACAGCGACAGCGGCGACCCGATCGCCAACACCGCGTCACCCACCGCCAGCTCGTCGGAGTTCCCGAACCGCAGCACCGTCGGGTTGTCCACCTCGACCTTGATCACCGCGAGGTCCGTCTTCGAGTCGCGGCCCACCACCGCGGCCACCGCCCGCTTGCCGTCGGTGAACACCACGGTCAGCTTCGCCGACGTGTCCTGCACCGCCGGGGCGACCACGTGGTCGTTGGTCAGCACGTACCCGGCGCCGTCGATGACGACGCCCGAGCCGACGCCCGCCACGTTCGCGCCCTTGAACTCGATCGACACCACGCTGGGCGTCACCCGCTTCGCGATGTCCGCCACCGACCCCACCGGGCGCTCCTTGCCCGGCTTGACCTCGGCCAACGTCACGCCACCGTCCGTCAGCGGGTTGTCCACCCGCCCCAGCAGCCAGCCGACCACACCGCCGCCCGCGCCCACCAGCAACGCCGCCGCCAGCAGCAGCACCAGCGCCGTCGGCTTCACGCGCCGCCCGAACAGCAGCTCCGGCACGCTCAGCAGCGGCCCCGGCGCCGGGTCGGACCGCTCGTCGGTCCGCGGGTCCTCGGTGACGGCGGGCGGGCCGATCACGGCCGACGCGCCCGGGTCGCGCCACGCGTCACCCGCGGGCTGCCCCTCCCAGAACACCGGCTCGACCTCGGGCTCCCCCGCCAGGTCCAGCGGCGGGCGCTGCAACCGCGTGCCCGCGTCACCGGACGGGCGACCGAACGCCGTCGACAGCGCCTCCGGCGGGGGCGGCGACAGGTGGACCGGCCCGTTCGCGCCGTTCGGGGACGGGCGGTCCGCGGCGAACGCGCCCTCCACGCCCGTCGGCCGGCCGAACACGGACGCCTGTCCCGGGTCCACGGCGGGCCGGGCGAGCGGGCGCGGCGCGAGCCTGCGGTGCGCCCCGTCGTCCACACCCGACCTGGGGGTCCCGTTGCCCTGTCCTGGCTCGCTCATCGCTCCCCGCACGTCGTCACGCCAAAGGTTGTCGCGGGGCAATCGTGCCCGGTGACCGGTGAAGTCGCCGTCAGCGGGCCCCGCCCCGGCTCAGCGACCGGGGAGCGTGGTCACGGCCACCGGCCGCATCAGGTCGGTCTCGCCCGCACCCGTCAACGAGGGCGCCACGGCGGGCGCGACCGCGGGCGTGGGCTCCGGCGTGCCGCCCTGGGCGGGCGTGGGAGCCGAGTCCTCGCCGCCGGGCGCGACGAGCGCCAGGGCACCGAGCATCAGACCGGAGACGACGACGCCCGCGCCCTGCCGCGCGCGCCGGCCACCGAACCACCCGCCCCCGAGACGGCTACCGCCGCCGGTGCCGAAAGGGCGTGACTGGCCGAGCACCGGCCCGCCGCCGAACGCGGCCCGGTCCGGGCGCTGCACGGTGACGAGCTGGCCGTCCTCGGTGACCGCGAGGCCGTCGGGCGCGCTGGGCAGCTCCACCTCCTGGGGGATCGCACCCAGCCTGGCCAGCAGGCCGGCCGGCGCGCAGGGGGTCTCGGCGGCGCGGACCGCCGACCTCGCCTGCTGCTGCGAGTACGCCTCGGCCGCGCAGAACGGGCAGCGCTGGAGGTGCGCGGACGCCCGGCCGTGCGCGGAGGCGGTCAACTCGCCGTCGACGAAGGCGACGACCGCGTCGGGCAGCAGGTGCTGCTCGGGCAGTTGCCAGCCTCGCAGTTCGGTCATGCAGAGTCCTCCTGAACAAGACCCCGACGGCGTTCGAGGGACAGCTTCAGGGCCTGGCGGCCCCGGTGGATCCTGCTCCTCACGGTACCCAGTTTGATCCCCAGGGTGGCGCCGATCTCCTCGTAGGAGAGGCCCTCCACGTCGCAGAGCACCACGGCGGCCCGGAACTCCGGCGGCAGCTCGTCGAGCGCGGCCTGCAGCTCCGGGTCGAGGTGGGTCTCGTCGTAGACCTCCTCGGGGCTCGGGTCGTCGCCCGCGATCCGGTCCTGCTCCTCCGGCAGGGCCTCCATGCGCACGCGCGAGCGGCGCCGGGCCATGTCGAGGAACAGGTTCGTCGTGATGCGGTGCAGCCACCCCTCGAAGGTGCCGGGCTTGTACGAGGCCAGCGAGCGGAACACCCGGATGAACGTCTCCTGGGTGAGGTCCTCGGCGTCGTGCTGGTTGCCGGTCAGGCGGTAGGCCAGCCGGTACACCCGGTCGGCGTGGTCGCGCACCACTTGGTCCCACGAGGGCGCGATCCAGTCCGCGTCGTCGATCGGCGCGGTCGGTGCGGCGGCGGTCGGCTGCGTTGGCATCGGGGGTTCGAGCACCTCCAGTGGGCTGGCTGCCCTGCTGCACGGTCCAACGCTCGGCTTCCCGGACGTGTTCCCGCGGTCCTGCTGTCGTGGGACCAGCCTCGCCGGTCCGCTTATAACCATCGTTAGAGTCCGCTGAGAGCAGGCTGAGAATCCTGGTTGCCGGGAGGACCACCCGGATCGACGCCGACGGCGTTAGCCTTCGTGCCGTGGATGCGCCTACGCGCGAGTACGTGGAGGGCTACCTGCCCGAGGACGCGGTGCTGAAGGCCGCGCGGGCCCGGGGTGTCGAGCTGGGGTGCGTGCCCATCGGCGCGGGGGGCGGCGCGGCGCTGCGGTTCCTCGCGGCGGCGCTGCGGGCGCGGGCCGTCGTCGAGGTGGGCACCGGTGCCGGCGTGGGGGCGTTGTACCTGCTCAGCGGGATGCCGGCGGCCGGGGTGCTGACATCCATCGACGTGGAGCCGGCGCACCAGCGGGCGGCGCGGGTGGCGTTCGCCGAGGCGGGCGTGGCCGTGTCGAGGACGCGGCTGATCATGGGGCGGGCGCTCGACGTGCTGCCGAGGCTGACCGACGGCGGGTACGACCTGGTGTTCGTGGACGCCGCGAAGGCCGAGTACCCGAGGTACCTGGAGGAGGGCGTCCGGCTGCTGCGGCCGGGCGGCGTGATCGCGTTCGACAACGTGCTGTGGCACGGCCGCGTGGTCGACCCGTCGCGGCGCGACCCCGACACGGCGGCGATGCGCGAGGTGGCGCGGGCGGTGCGGGACGACGAGCGGCTGGTGCCGGTGATCCTGCCCCTGGGCGACGGCCTGCTGGTGGCGGCGAAGACCGCGTGACCTGCGGGTTCGAGGGGGTGTGGTGGCACCCGATCGAGCGACTGCGGAGCGGACGGGGGTCGTGGCACGCTTGATCAGGGGGAATGGATCGAGCGCGGACCTCTGAGACACGATGGGGTGAATCAGGGCCGCGACATGTACGAAAACGCTGTTTCGCCCATCGGTTGAAACGAAGAGGAGGCCCGGCCAACCACCACCTGCCTACCCACCCCCTGACGCCACACCCCCTGACGCCACACCGCCGGTCGGCCACACCGCCGGCCGGGGACCACCACGAGGAGGTCCCCGACCACACTGCCCGCCACGGGCGTCAGCTCACGGCGTGCCTCTCACGACGTGCGTCACGACGACCCCGACTCCGCGGTGATGCCCTTGCCGAGCACCGTCACCCCACCCGCGGACACGGTGTAGCGCTGCCGGTCCGTCGCCGGGTCGACGCCGATCAGCGCCCCGTCCGGCACGACGACGTTCTTGTCGAGGATCGCCCGCCGCACGACCGCGCCCCGCCCGATCCGCACCCCCGGCAGCAGCACGCTGCCCTGCACCACGGACCCGGTCTCGACGACCACGTCGGACGACACGACCGACCCGTGGACGGTGCCGGAAATGATCGAGCCGGGCCCGACCATCGAGTCCTCCGCGCTGCCGCCCGCGATGAACTTCGCCGGCGGCAGCGGCGGGGTGGCGGTCCGGATCGGCCACGCCTGGTTGTAGAGGTTGAACACCGGCCGCACCGACACCAGGTCCATGTGCGCCTCGTAGTAGGCGTCGATGGTCCCCACGTCGCGCCAGTAGCCGCGGTCGCGGTCGGTCTCGCCGGGCACGGCGTTGTCGGCGAAGTCGTAGACGTGCGCCTGGCCCTGGTCGACGAGCATCGGGATGATGTCGCCGCCCATGTCGTGGTCGGAGTCGGGGTTGGCCGCGTCCGCCCGCAGCGCCTCGATCAGCGCCTCCGTGGTGAACACGTAGTTGCCCATGGACGCGAACGTGACCTCCGGGTCGCCCGGCACGTGCGGCGGGTCGGAGGGCTTCTCCAGGAACCGCGTGATCAGCCCGGACTCGTCGGAGTCGATGCACCCGAACGCCTTGGCCTCGGCCCGCGGCACCCGGATGCCGGCCACCGTGACGCCCGCGCCGCTCCGCACGTGCTGGTCCACCATCTGGCCCGGGTCCATCCGGTAGACGTGGTCGGCCCCGAAGATGATCACGTGCTCGGGCTTCTCGTCGTTCACCAGGTTGAGCGACTGGAAGATCGCGTCGGCGCTGCCGGTGTACCAGCGGGGTCCGAGGCGCTGCTGCGCCGGCACCGGCGTGACGTACTGGCCGAGCACATTGGACAGCCGCCAGGTGGTCGAGATGTGCCGGTCCAGGGAATGGGATTTGTACTGGGTGAGCACGCACAACTTGACGAAGCCGGCGTTCACCAGGTTGGACAGGACGAAGTCCACGAGCCGGTAGTTACCGCCGAAGGGCACCGCGGGCTTTGCCCTGTCGGCGGTCAACGGCCACAACCGTTTGCCTTCGCCACCGGCGAGGACAATTCCTAGAACGTGCGGTTGCCCTTTCACGAGAACGACCCTAACCGGGCCGGCACCGGCCCACCAACGGCGAAGTAACGCAGACTCGCCTTGTTCACCCGGCTGCCCCCGGCAACGGGGTTGCCGCCCCGCCCGCGGGGTTACGGTGAGTCCCGTGCGAATTGGACTGCTGACACGGGAGTACCCGCCGGAGGTCTACGGCGGCGCCGGCGTGCACGTGGGTTTCCTGGTGCCGAGGCTGCGCGAGTTGGTGGACGTGGACGTGCACGCCTTCGGCGGGCCGCGCGCGGACGCCCGGGCGCACAACCCGGCGCACGGCCTGGAGGGGGCGAACGCGGCGCTGGCGACGCTGTCGGTGGACCTGGAGATGGCCGCCGCGCTGGGTGGCGTGCAGCTCGCGCACTCCCACACCTGGTACGCGAACATGGCCGGTCACCTGGCGAAACTGCTGCACGGCGTCCCGCACGTGGTGACGGCGCACTCGCTGGAGCCGCGGCGGCCGTGGAAGGCGGAGCAGCTGGGCGGCGGGTACCGGGTGTCGTCGTGGGTGGAGCGGACGGCGTACGAGGCGGCGGACGCGGTGATCGCGGTGAGCGAGGGGATGCGGGCCGACGTGCTGGACTGCTACCCGTCGTTGGACCCGGCGCGGGTGCACGTGGTGCGCAACGGGATCGACACCTCGGCGTACCACCCGGTCTCGGAGACGGACGCGTTGACGCGGTACGGGATCGACCCGGGCCGGCCGATCGTGACGTTCGTCGGGCGGATCACGCGGCAGAAGGGCGTGGGTCACCTGGTGGCGGCGGCGCACCGGATCTCGCACGACGCGCAGGTGGTGCTGTGCGCGGGCGCCCCGGACACGCCGGAGATCGCGGAGGAGACGCGGGCGGCGGTGGCGGAGCTGGCGGCGTCGCGGCCGGGTGTGGTGTGGGTGCAGCAGATGCTCCAGCCGGCGGAGGTGCGGCAGGTGCTGTCGGCGTCGACGGTGTTCGTGTGCCCGTCGGTGTACGAGCCGCTGGGGATCGTGAACCTGGAGGCGATGGCGTGCGGGACGGCGGTGGTGGCGTCGGACGTGGGCGGCATCCCGGAAGTGGTGGACCACGGCCGGACGGGGTTGCTGGTGCACTACGACGAGCGGGACGTGGAGGCGTTCCGGGTGGGGTTGGCGGACGCGGTGAACGAGGTGCTGGGCGACCCGGCGCGGGCGGCGGCGTTCGGCGAGGCGGGGCGCGCGCGGGCGGTGGAGGAGTTCTCGTGGACGACGGTGGCGGAGCAGACGGTGGACGTCTACCGGGCGGCCCTCGACGCCGTTCGGTGACGACCTGACCCCCTGTGTGACATCTGTCACACTCGATCGAGTGCAACCGCACGGGGTGGCGACCGCCTTTAACCAGTAGGGGCCAGGGGGCTTACTGGTGGGGGTCGAACATGCGGTGGGTCGTTCTCCTGCTCGCGCTGCTGACCGCGGGGTGCGCCACGCCCGCGTTCAGCGCCGAGCAGGTCCGGTTGACCATCGGCGGTCACCCGGTCGTCGACGCGTCCGCGTTGCAGGCGCGCGCCGAGGCCGAGCTGAGCTACACGCTGTCCTTCGGGTACGTGGCGCGCACCAGCAGCGACGCGGTGAGCTGCTGGTTCGCCCGCACCGGTAAGGCGTTCGACGTGGACAGCAGGCTGTGGTGCGGCCCGGTGCAGGTGCCGGGCACGGGGGTCGCGACCGACTGGGTGCCGGTGCCGATGAAGGAGGTCGGGCGCGACGCGTCCGGCGTGCGGCTGGAGGTGGAGCCGCCGCAGGTCCCCGCGCAGGGCGCGCGCAGCACGCCGGTCGGCAAGCTCGTGCGCACCGACGGCCGGGAGACCACGCCCGACCGGGGCGTCGGCGAGGCCGGCCCCGACTTCCTGGCCGTGCTGCCCGACGAGGGCCAGGCGGTGGACGCGGCGTCGGCCGTGGTGCGCGACGACCAGCTGGAGGTGCGGGTCACCGGCTACGCGTCGCCGCCCGCCTGGCCGACCGCCGAGGGCGAGCTGCGCGCTGAGCACGGCGTGGCGCTGCGCGTGCTGAGGCTGCGGGTGGTGAAGCACGGCGAGGTCGACACCGCGTTCCGGCAGACGCCGTGGCGCGGCTGGATGCCGCAGCCGCCGGAGTTGGCGCTGGACCTGCCCGGGCGGCGGCACCCGCTGCCCGCCGACCGGCTGCCCGAGGACGGGACGGTGCTCGTCGTCTACACGGTGCCGGTCGGCGGCGGCCCGGAGGCGCTGGTGCTGGACACGGTGGGCGCGAAGTCGCTGGAGCAGCGCGTCGAGGTGCCGTCGGGCGCGGTCGTGGGGCCGGCGGTGGGCGTGCTGCGGCGGTCGCCCGGACCGGAGTCGACGTCGGCGTCGACGCCCGTGGCGCTCGGCGCGGTGAACGGGTCCGTCGAGGTGGTGCGGGCGCGGCTGGGGCGGCAGCGGCCGGTGTCGTCGGGCGAGCAGTACGAGCTGGCCACGGCCGCGCCCGGGAAGGCGCTGCTGGAGCTGCGGTTGCAGGGGCACGACCTGCCGGCCGTGGTGGGGGCGCCGGTGACGGTGGACCTGGTGGTGGTGACCCTGCCGGACGGCACGCGGGCCCCGCTGGTGGGCGCGCGCCAGGGCGGTGAGGCGTTCCCGGTGGCGGTGGTCGTGGAGGTGCCGGAGGACGTGCGGTCGGTGACGTTCTCCGTGGGCGCGGGCACGGTCGAGCTGCCCGGTCTGGGCGCGGTGGCGGTGTCCGGCGGCGCGCCGGCCGCGATCGGCCTGGAGTTCTGACCGGCCCGCCGGGCGCTCGGCCGGCGGGTGTGCGTGCGTGCGTGCGTGCGTGCGGCCACCGAACAGGTGTCACCCGAACGTGGCCAAGTGGCCCTCGGTTTCCCGCACCTGCTGGGACGGTTGCGGGTGCCGTCACTCGTCGGCGGGTTCCGCGAGAATCACCCGCACGTGCGATCCCACCTGGCCCAGGGCTCGCCCCAGGGGTGCGCGGCCTCGTGGCGGCCGGGTGACCGCGCACCCGCGCGAGGCGGGTGCGCGCGAGGCGGCTGACCGCGAACCCGCGCGGTGGGCCGGCGAGGCCGGGTCAGCAGGCTGGGTGGGGCGGCGTCAGCGGGCAGCAGGCCGGTCAGCGGGCGGCAGGCCGGGTGGGGCGGCGTCAGCGGGCAGCAGGCCGGTCAGCGGGCGGCAGGCCGGGTGGGGCGGCGTCAGCGGGCAGCAGGCCGATCAGCGGGTCAGCGGGCCGGGTCAGCGGGATCGGCGGGACCGGGTCAGCGGGCTGGGGTCGGCGAGGCGGCGGGAGCCGGCAGGGCTGCGGGGAGCCGGCGGGGCCGCAGAGAGCCGGCAGGGCCGTGAGGGCCGTGGGGGCCGGCGGGGTGGTGGCGGAGGGGGTGGTGGGTCGAGGGGTGGTCGGCGGGTTGGTTCCTCATGTTTTCAACCGAGTGGCGAGGGGCCGTTTTCGTACATGTTCGGCCCGATGATCACCCGATCGTGTCCCGCCACCCCCTCAGACCAGGCTTTCCGCCAGCTCGATCAACGTCCTCGCCGCGAAACCGCTCGCCCCCGGCACGACCTCGTCGTACGGCTTGTCCGCCCGCGCCGGCCCGGCGATGTCCAGGTGCGCCCACGGCACGTTCCCGGTGAACTCGCGCAGGAACAGCGCCGCCGTGATGCCACCCGGTCCGGGCGGGCACTGGCGGACGTCGGCGATGTCGCTCCGCACGTCCTCGGCCAGGTCCTCCAGCAGCGGCATGCGCCACCAGGACTCGCCGGTCCGCGCGCCCGCGTCCGCGATCTTCGCCGCCAGGGCGTCGTCGGTCGCGAACAGGCCACCGGTCCGCGTGCCGAGGGTGACCTTCATCGCGCCGGTCAGGGTGGCGACGTCCACGAGGTGGTCCGGGGCGAGGGTGTGCACGGCGTAGGCGAGGGCGTCGGCCAGGACGAGCCTGCCCTCGGCGTCGGTGTTGGTGACCTCGGTGGTGGTGCCGCCGTAGTGCCTGATCACGTCGCCGGGCCGGTAGGCGGTGCCGGAGACGTGGTTCTCGGCGGCGGGCACGAGGCCGGTGACGCGGAGGGGCAGGTCGAGCTTGGCGATGGCGACCAGGGCGGCGATGACGGCGGCGCCGCCGGACATGTCGGTGCGCATCAGGTGCATGCCGTCGGCGGGCTTGATGGAGATGCCGCCGGTGTCGAAGGTGATGCCCTTGCCGACCAGCACCAGGTGGGGGTGGCCGGCCGTGCCGGGCCAGGACAGCTCGATCAGGCGCGGGGGGCGGGCGGAGCCGTTGCCGACGGCCAGGACGCCGTTGAAGCCCTCGGCGGCCAGCCACTTCTCGTCGCGGACCCGGACGTCGAGGCCGGGGACGGCGGACTTGACGGCGGCGGCGGCCAGCCAGGCGGGGTCCTTGACGTTGGACGGCGCGTTGGCCAGGTCGCGGGACAGGGACGTCGCGGCGGCGAGGGTGGTGGCGCGGCGGACGGCGTCGACCAGCGGGGCGCCGGCGGGAGCGGCGGGCACCAGGCGGATCGACTTCACCCGCTTGGGGGCCTCCGCGCCGGTGATCCGGTAGCGGTAGCCGCCGAGGGCCAGGCCGAGGGTGAACGCGGTCGCGGCGTCCGGGGTGAGGTCGTCGGGCACGTGGACGTCGTAGCCGGCCGCGCCGGTGCGGTCGGCCTCGCCGTGCAGGGCCCGGACCAGGGACGCGCCCGCGCGGCGCCAGTCGCGGACCGACGCCTCGCCGACGCCGACGACCCAGGTGGCGCCCTTCTTCACGACTCCGCCGACGCCGCCGACGTCGGTGGGCAGGTCGGTGGTGTCCAGGTCGCCGGGTGCGCCGGGGCCGAGGCGCACCGGGTCGCCCGCGAACGCCACGACCACCGCGGGCACGCCTCGCCGGACGGTGTCGGCCACCTCGACGGCGACCAGCGGGGTGGGCAGCGGCGCACGCACGTCAGTACTCCTGGTGATCGGGAAAGGGGCTGGTCAGAGCCTTGAGGGCGCGGGGGGGTCACGATGCGGCGACGCCCCGGTTCCACTGTGGAACCGGGGCACGCCGAACGCTGTCTCGATCCGGCCGGTCAGGTCAGCCGGCGGCTGCCTTGAGGGCGTCGCCCAGGGCGTTGGCCTCGTCCGCCGACATCTCGACGACTAGGCGGCCACCACCCTCGAGCGGAACGCGCATCACGATGCCGCGCCCCTCCTTGGTCACCTCGAGGGGACCGTCGCCGGTCCGGGGCTTCATGGCCGCCATCGCGTGCTCCCTCCGTCAACATCTTCCCCGTCCGACCAGGGCCGGATACGGGCCCATTCTCCCCTATGCGGACTCACCTGCGAAACCGAACCGATCTTTCCGGCTCGGGGGTGGTTCGCCGGCGATCTTGGCGGAAGGGCTGATCAGGGCCAGGATCGGCGTGTCGCAACGATTTTCGCCCACCGGGTGAAGCGTCACCTGGTCGTGACCGTTCCGGGTGTTGTGGCGTGTCGCGGGCCGGCCCTGACAGACTCGGCTCTCGTGCGAGCCCGTTCGGCCCTCTTCGACGTCTACGGCGGCCACCTGCGCGAGCGGGGTGGCGCGGCGACCATCGCCGCGCTGGTCCGGTTGCTGGAGCCGTTGGACTTCGCCGCGCCCGCGGTGCGCACGGCGGTGTCGCGGACGGTCCGGCAGGGGTGGTTGGCGCCGGTGCGCCTGCCCGGTGGCCCGGGGTACGCGATGACGCCGCGGGCGGAGCGGCGGCTGGACGAGGCGGCGGCGCGCATCTACCGCACCCGGCCGTCCACGTGGGACGGTCGGTGGCACGTGGTGGTGCTGGAGGAGCTGCCGGCGCGGGAGTCGCGGGAGCGGTTGGCGTCGTCGTTGCAGCTGCTGGGCTACGGGGCGCTGGGGCCGGTGACGTGGGTCGCGCCGCGGCCGTCGCCGGAGCTGGGGGACGTGCTGGCGGCGGAGGGCGTGCGGGCGAGCAGGTTCCGGGGCGCGCACGAGGGCGGTGACGCGGAGCTGGCGGCGCGGGCGTGGGACCTGGGCGCGCTGGGCGAGGACTACGCGCGGTTCGTGGCGGAGTGGGAGCCGGTGGTGTCCGCTGTGGACGGCACGTCGCCGGCGACGGCGTTCGCGGCGTCGCAGCGGTTCCTGCACGCGTGGCGGAAGTTCCTGTTCCGGGACCCGGGGCTGCCCCGTGAGCTGCTGCCCGCGGACTGGCCGGGTGCGGGGGCGGCGGAGTTCTTCGACCGGCACACGGCGCGGTTGGCGCCCGCGGTGGCCAAGTTCGTCGACGACAGCCTGGGCGGCGACTGAGCCCCCGGAAGACGGCCCCGGAAGACGGCCCGGAAGACCGGTCGGACGAGACGGCCGGCCCACGACACGACCAGCTCGGAGGTTCACCCCATGTCCGAACTCCTCATCGACGACGCCGAGGGCGTTCGCACGTTCACGCTGAACCGGCCGGAGGCGTTCAACGCGTTCACGGTCGCGTTGAAGGAGCGGCTGCTGGAGGCGGTGGTGGAGACCGCGGCGGACGACTCGGTGCGCGCGGTGGTGCTGACCGGCGCGGGGAAGGCGTTCTGCGCGGGCCAGGACCTCAAGGAGCACGTCGCGCTGCTGGAGGCGGGTGACCCGGCGCCGCTGCACACGGTGGAGCGGCACTACAACCCGCTGGTCAAGGCGATCGTGGGGATGCCGAAGCCGGTGGTCGCGGCGGTGAACGGGACGGCGGCGGGCGCGGGGGCGTCGCTGGCGTACGCGAGCGACCTGCGGATCGCGGCGGCGGGCGCGAAGTTCCTGATGGCGTTCGCGAACGTGGGGTTGACGGCGGACTCGGGCGCGTCGTGGACGTTGCCGCGGCTGATCGGGTACGGCCGGGCGATGGAGATGATGCTGCTGGCGCAGCCGGTGGGCGCGGAGGAGGCGCTGCGGGTCGGCATGGTGAACCGGGTGGTGCCGGACGGGGAGGCGCTGGGGGCGGCGCAGGAGCTGGCGGCGCGGTTGGCGGCGGGTCCGACGACGGCCTACGCGAAGATCAAGGAGGCGATGGCGTTCTCCGGGGAGCTGGCGGCGGCGCTGGACGTGGAGGCCCGGACGCAGGCGGAGGCGGGTGCCACGGCGGACCACCGGGAGGCGGTGGCCGCGTTCGTGGCGAAGCGGAAGCCGGTGTTCACCGGGCGGTAGCGGGAGCGCCGGCCGGGGTGCCCGCGGTGGTGGGGGCGCCGGCGCGGAAGCAGGCCGCGATGTGGTCGTCGACCATGCCGGTGGCCTGCATCAGCGCGTAGCAGGTGGTGGGGCCGAGGAACGTGAAGCCGCGGCGCTTGAGCTCCTTGGCCATCGCCTTCGACTCGGGGGTGACGGCGGGCACGTCGTGGGTGGTGGCGGGCCGTTCGTGGTGCTCGGGGGCGAACGACCAGAGCAGGTCGTCGAGCGGCACGTCGAGGTCGGCGACGGCGCGGGCGTTGGCGATGGTCGCGGTGATCTTGGCGCGGTTGCGGACGATGCCGGCGTCGGCCATGAGGCGGTCGAAGTCGGCGTCGCCGTACTCGGCGACGACCTCGGGGACGAAGTGCGCGAACGCGGCGCGGAAGTTCTCGCGCTTGCGCAGGATGGTGATCCAGGACAGGCCGGACTGGAACGACTCCAGGCACATGCGCTCGAACAGGGCGTTGTCGCCGTGCAGCTCGACGCCCCACTCGGTGTCGTGGTAGTCGGCGTAGTCGGGGGTGCTGTCGCCCCACGGGCAGCGGACGGGTGGCTGGGTCACGCGGTGTACTCCCGGGCGAAGGTGGCGAACCGGCGCAGGGAGAGCTTCACGCCGGGCAGGAAGGCCAGGTTGAGCAGCGGGTTCACGTCCTCGGCCCAGCGGAACTCGCTGCGCTCGCCGCGGGGGACGACGAGGAACTCGCCGGTGCCGCGCACGAGGCGGCCGGTGTGGTCGACGGCGCAGCGCAGGGGCGGTTCCCAGGCGGTGATGCGCATGGTGTCGGTGAACCCGAGGGGGCCGAGGCCGGTGAACGCGGACAGCTCGCTGCCGGGGCCCGCGCCGTCGCCGGCGGTGACGCGGACGCGGGTGAGCAGCATCCACTCGCCCTGCCGGTCCCAGTCGGTGAGGGCGGCCCAGGTGCGCTCGGCGGGTGCGTCGACGTCGACGCGCAGCTCAAGCCGGGTCACGTTCGGGCTCCCGTGCCGGTTCCCGGTCGCGCTCCCCGGCGTCCAGGGCGTCCGCGGAGTCCACGGCGTCCGCGTCGGGTCGGGAGGGCTCGATGCCGAGGTCGGCCTCCAGCTCGGCGACGCGGGCGCGCAGCTGCTCCAGCTCGCCGGCCAGGCGGTCGAGCGCCCAGTCCACCTCGGTCATCTTGTAGCCGCGCAGGACCTGCTGGAACTTGAGGTCGCGCACGTCGTCGGGGGTCACGTCGTCGGCGGGCAGCCGGGTGGGCGACGCACCGGGCGGCAGCGGCGCGAGCTCCTCGCCGCGACCGAACACCAGCGCGGCGAGGAGGAACACCACGGCCGCGACGAGCGCCATGACGACGATGTAGAGGAGCGCTGAGGTCACGTCACGATCGTGGCACACCGCCGCCGGTCAGACCGACGAGAACACCACGGACCTGCGGGCGAGGACGGCGAGCCGGGCCAGGACCAGCAGGCTGACCAGCGACGCGGCCAGCACGGGCGGCGAGGTGAGCAGGCGTGACGCGTCCAGGTGGGCGGTGGCGAGCACGATGGCGACGTTGCCGCCGGCGGCGGTCGTGACGGCGACGGCGGCGACCGCGCCGGCGAGCCGGGCGAGGGTGGTGGCGGCGACGCCGCGGCGGGCCAGGGCGCGGCCGGTGAGCAGCGCGAGCAGGGCGGCGCCGGCGACGACCCAGGAGGCGGAGTCGTTGGCGCGGGCGACGAGCAGGTACCAGTCGGGCGGCGGGGCGGGGAAGGCGCCCCAGGCGCCGATCCAGAACCGGCGGTTGAGCTCCCACAGGACGTGCGCGGTGGGCAGCACGAGCACGACGGTGCGCAGGGTGCGGGCGCCGTGGGCGAGGCCGAGGACGCTCTGGTAGTCGCGGGCGACGGTGGCGACGGGACCGAACTCGGTGACGGCGCGGTGCTCGGCGTCGTGGTCGGGCAGGCCGCGGGAGCGGTGGGCGTCGGCGGCGTCGGCGAGGCTGTCGCGGGCCTCGGCGACCAGGTCGTCCTTGAGGGCGGCGGGGCCGCGCAGGCGGCGGTCGAGGGCGGTGACGTAGTCGTCGATCAGGCTCGCGCGGGCCACGGGCCACCTCCGAGGACGCCGTCGACGGCGGTGGTGAACTCGCGCCACGCGCCGCGCTCGGCGACCAGTGCGCGTTCACCCGCTTTGGTGAGCCGGTAGGTGCGGCGCTGCCGGCCGCCGACGGTGCTCCACTCGCTGCTCACCAGGCCGGCGGTCTCCAGCCTGCGCAGGGCCGGGTAGACGGTGCCGGTGGGCAGGTCCAGCACGCCGCCGCTGCGCCGCTGCAACGCCTCGATGATGGCGTAGCCGTGCAGCCGGCCGCCGTCGAGGACGGCCAGCAGCAGCGCGTCGAGGTGTCCTCGCAACGCGTCGGGCTTCACGGGTAGGCAGTCTACTGGTCGGGACCGGGGGGAACCCCGGTTCTCGCGTCAGGCCAGGGCGCGGAGCGCGCGCGCCGGGGGGCGGGTGCCCGCGATGCTCGCCACCATCTCCACCACGCGCCGCGTCTGCCGCACCTGGTGCGCGCGGAACACCTTCGCGCCCGTCCACGCCGCCACCGAGGTCGCGGCGAGCGTGCCGTCCACCCGGTCCTCCACGTCCGCGCCCAGCGTCTCGCCCACGAAGTCCTTGTTGGACAGCGCCATCAGCACCGGCCACCCGGTGGCGACCAGCTCGTCCAGCCGCCTCAGCAGTTCCAGCCCGTGCCACGTGTTCTTGCCGAAGTCGTGCGTCGGGTCGACCAGCACGCCCTCGCGGGGCACGCCCAGCGCCACCATCCGCTCGGCCCGCGCGACCAGCTCGCCGACCACCGCCGCCACCACGTCGGGGTAGCGCACGCGGTGCGGGTCGGTGCGCGGCGGCAGGCCGCCGGTGTGCGAGCAGACGATGCCCGCGCCGAACTCGGCCGCCACCTCGGCGAGCCTCGGGTCCGCGCCCGCCCACGTGTCGTTGATCAGGTCCGCGCCCTCCGCGCACACCGCGCGGCCCACCTCGTGCCGCCACGTGTCGACGCTGATCACCACGTCCGGGTGACGTTCGCGGACGGCCGCGACGAACGGCACGACCCGCCGCGCCTCCTCGGCCGCGTCGACGACCTCGCCCTTGGCGCCGGCCTTCACGCCGCCGATGTCGACGATGTCCGCGCCGTCGGCGACCGCGCGGTCCACGGCGGCCATCGCGGCGTCGTCGGAGAACGTCGCCCCGCGGTCGTAGAAGGAGTCGCGGGTGCGGTTCACGATCGCCATGACCAGCGCGCGATCGTTCGCGACCTGCCGTGCACCGAACCGCAGCATGACGGCATCGTGCCACGTCACAGCTTCACGTGACCCGCGTCACAGGCCATTGCTACCGCCGAGTACGCATCGCTTTACTCACCGGTAACACTCTGCGTGATCCCGGTCACGGTCAAGGAGGACCCTGTGCGCCGATCACTCCCCCTGCTGCTCGCCGCCCTCGTGGCGCTCGTGCTCGCGCCACCCGCGCAGGCCGCGCCCGGCTTCGCGGTGGGCTACCGGACCATCCCCGGCCAGGGCGGCACCCCGCTCAAGGCGTTCGTCGTCGAACCCACCGGGCGCGGCAGCGGGCCGTTCCCGCTGCTCGTGCTGCCCTCCAGCTGGGGCGTCAACAACATCGAGTACGTCGGCGCCGCCGCCCGCCTCGCCTACGAGTCCGGCTACGTGGTGATCAGCTACACCAGCCGCGGCTTCCACGACTCGGCGGGCGAGATCGACGTCGCCGGGCCGGACACCGTGGCCGACGTCAGCCGCGTCATCGACTGGGGCATCGCCCAGGCCCGCGGCGACGCGTCGAGGGTCGGCGTCGGCGGCATCTCCTACGGCGCCGGCCAGTCCCTGCTCGCCGCCGCGGCCGACCCGCGGGTGAAGGCCGTCGCCGCGCTGTCCACGTGGACCGACCTGGCCCGCTCGCTCTACCCGAACGAGACGGTCAGCGGGCAGGCCGTGGACCTGCTGCTCACCGCCGGGAAGCTCACCGGCCGCCCCGGTCCCGTGCTGCGCGAGGCCGAGGCCGCCTACCGGGAGAAGCGGTTCGAGGACGTGCTGCCGATCTCGCCGCCCCGCTCCCCCGCCTCGCACGTGTCGTCGATCAGGGCCGCCGTGATGATCGGCAACGCGTGGAACGACGGGCTGTTCCCGCCGAGCCAGGTCACCGACTTCTTCACCGCCCTCGGCACGCCGAAGCGGCTCATGCTGTCCCCCGGCGACCACGCCACCGCCGAGCTGTTCGGCGCGGCCGGGCTGCCCAACGAGATCTGGGACTCCGTCGGCCGCTGGTTCGACCACCACCTCAAGGGCGTCGCCAACGGCATCGACCGGGAGCACCCCGTGCAGGTCAAGCCCAACAACGGCGGCGGCTGGCGCTCGTTCCCGACGTGGGCCGCGGCCACCGCGCGCACCGACACCGTGCCGCTGGCCGCCGACCGCATCGGGGCCGGCCGGCCCACCATCGCGGAGAGCGGCACCGTGCTCGTCACCGGCGCGTTGCAGGGCTTCCTGCAACTGCCCGTCGGCGTGTCCACGCCCCTGGTCGACCGGGGCGCGGCGGCCGTGTGGCGCGGCCCGGCGCAGTGGAGCGCCACCACCGTCAGCGGCACGCCCCGCGCGCACCTCACCGTCACCCCGTCCGCGCCGAAAACCACCCTCTACGCCTACCTGTACGAGGTGAACGCCCTCGGCCTGGGCGCGCTGATCACGCACAAGCCCGTCACGCTCACCGGCACGCACACCCGCGCGGTCGACCTGGACCTGGAGCCGACCGTGTGGAACGTCGGCGCGGGCAACCGGCTCGTGCTCGTCGTCGACACCGTGGACGCCCGCTACCAGGGGTCCAGCGCGCCGGGGTCGTCGGTGGCGTTCGGCGCGGACTCCTGGCTCGCGGTCCCGCGCGGGTAGCCCGCAGCGGTGGTCCACGGCGGGTGACCCGCGGCGGTGGTCCACGGCGGGTGGCCCGCGGGGGCGGCCCACGGCGGGTGGCGGGACCGCCTGCCAGGATCACCGGCATGGAATCGCAGTTCACGACCACCCCGCGGGCCCGGCACGGCGTCGTCGTGCCGGGCCCCGAGCAGGGCGTCCGCCGTGGCTGACCCGCGGCAGATCACGAGGGAGCGGGTGATCGCCTACCGGGTCGCCGCCCACCAGTTCGACCGGTCCGCCACCGACCCGGCCGCCCTGCGCGTGCTCGACCTGGGGGTGCAGGACTCCGAGCGGTCCGCCGTGCCCGCGCTGGCCGCCCGCCTGGCCGACGTGCCCGACCCGTCCGGGGAGTTCACCCTCACGTGGACGGTCCGGGGCGCGCCGCACTGGCACCGCACGGCCGAGGTGCCCGCGCTGGCCGCCCGCCTGTGGCCGCTGAGCGACGCCGACGCGCTGGCCCGGATGGACCGGCCGGCCGTGGAGGACGGCGCGGCGGTGCTGCACCGGGTCGCCGACGCCCTGCGCGGGGTCGTCGACCGGCCGATGACCAAGGGCGAGGCGTCCGCGCTCGTCACCCCGCTGGTCCCGGCCGCCGTCACCGCCTGGTGCAGCTCGTGCGGGGCGACGCACGTGCGGGACGCCGTGTTCCGGGCCGCCGTGCTGCCCGCCGGCCTGCGGTTCGACCCGGCGGAGAAGACCGTCACGTTCGTGCCGCTGGAGGGGCGCGGGCCCGTGCCGACGGCGTCCGCCGGCTTCAGCGAGCTGGTCACGCGCTACCTGCGGCTGCACGGCCCCGCCGGGTACGCCGAGGTGGCGGCCTACTTCGGCGCGCCGGTCCGCGACGTCAAGGCCGCGTGGCCCGACGACCTCGTGCCCGTCTCCCGGAAGGCGTGGCTCCCGGCCGACCGCCTCGACGCGTTCGAGAACCCGCCCGAGCCCGAGGTGGTGCGCCTGCTGCCGCCGCTGGACCCCTACCTCAACGCCCGCGACCGGGACCTGCTCGTGCCGGACAAGGCGCACCAGAAGGAGGTGTGGCGCGTCCTGGGCCGGCGCGGCGCGCTGCTCGTCGACGGCGAGGTCCTCGGCACCTGGACCGCCAAGGCCACCCCGACCCGCCTGACCGTGAAGGCGCACCCGTTCGTCCCCCTGGACGTGGGCATGTTCGCCGAGGAGGCCACCCACCTGGCCCGCGCCCGCGGCCTCCCCGAGGCCACCGTCACCTGACCCCCACCCCACCCGAGAGTCCAACGCCCAGGACCCGAGAGTCCAACGCCCAGGACCCGAGAGTCCTGCGTTCGCGACCCCTGTGTTCTTTACTCGCGAGTGAAGAACACAGGGGTCCTGAGCGTTGGACTCACGCGACTTGAGCGTTGGACTCGCGCGGCGGGAGCGTTGGACTCGCCGGGTGGGGTGGGGGATGCCGGGTCAGGGGGCGCAGGCGTCCAGGGCGGCCGTCACGTCGTCCGTGACGACCAGGGAGTCGAGGGCCGACCGGGACACGAACCCGCGCCCGTGCAGCTCGGCCAGCCACTCCAGCAGGCCCCGGTAGTGGCCGTCCACGTCCAGCACGACCACCGGCTTGGCGTGCGCGGCCAGCACCTTCGAGGTCCACACCTCGAACAGCTCCTCCAGCGTGCCGATCCCGCCGGGCAGCGCCAGGAACGCGTCGCCGTGCGCCTCCATCAACGCCTTGCGCTCCCGCATCGTGTCGACCACGAGCAGGTCGTCGGCGTCGGCGTCGGCGATCTCCCGGTCCACCAGGCCGCGCGGGATCACGCCGGTCGTGCGGGCACCGCCCTCCCGGGCCGCCGCCGCCACCGCGCCCATCATCGACGTGCGGCCACCGCCCCACGTCAGCGACCAGCCGCGCGCCGCGATCCCCGCGCCCACCCGCGCGGCCAGCTCCAGGTAGCTCCCCGGCACCGTCCGCAGCGACCCGCAGTACACGGTGACGGTGGTCAATGCGCGTCCGCCCACGCCTTGTGCGCCTCGTTCACCACGCGCACCGCGTCGTCGATGTCGTCGGTCAGGTACAGCAGCTCCAGGTCCTTCTCGCCGACCTTGCCGCCGTCGAGCACCGAGGACTTCACCCAGTCGTACAGGCCCTGCCAGTACTGCTTGCCGAACAGCACGACGGGGAACTTGGTGACCTTCTTCGTCTGCACCAGGGTCAGCGCCTCGAACAGCTCGTCCAGCGTGCCGAACCCGCCCGGCAGGCAGATGAACGCCTGCGAGTACTTGATGAACATGGTCTTGCGCACGAAGAAGTAGCGGAAGTTCACGCCCAGGTCGACCCACGGGTTCAGGCCCTGCTCGAACGGCAGTTCGATGCCCAGCCCGATGGAGAAGCCGCCCGCCTCCGAGCAGCCCCGGTTCACCGCCTCCATCGCGCCCGGACCGCCGCCGGTGATGCAGGCGAACCCGGCCTCGGCGAGCGCGGCGCCCAGCTTGCGGCCGGTCTCGTACTCGGGGTGGTCGCGGCCGGTGCGGGCCGATCCGAACACGGTCACCGCGCTCGGCACCTCGGCCAGCGCGCCGAAGCCCTCCACGAACTCGGCCTGGATGCGCAGCACCCGCCACGGGTCGGTGTGCACCCAGTCGGTGTGGCCGCGCGAGTCCAGCAGCCGTTGGTCGGTGGTGGTCAGCTCCTCCCGGCGACCGCGGCGCAGGACCACCGGTCCGCGCTGCTTCTCCTTCGGGTGCTCGTCCACGCCGTTCTCGCTCATCAACCGGAGTGTAGACGCGGGACGCGGTCAGCTCAGGAAGCGGCGCAACACTTCCGCGCACCGCCGCACCTGGTTCACCGGGACGTTCTCCTGCCGCGTGTGCGCCAGCGTCGGGTCGCCCGGCCCGAAGTTCACCGCGGGCATCCCCAGCGCCGCGAACCGCGCCACGTCGGTCCAGCCGAGCTTCGCCACCGGCTCCCCGCCGGCCGCCTCGACCAGCTCCCGGGTGACCGGCGCGCCCAGGCCGGGCAGGGCGCCCGGGGACACGTCGGTGACCGTGACGTCGTAGCCCTCGAACACCTCGCGCAGGTGCCGCTCGGCCTCCTCGGGGCCGCGGTCGGGCGCGAACCGGTGGTTCACCGTCAGCACGGCCGCGTCGGGCACGACGTTGCCCGCGACGCCGCCCTCGACCTTCACCGCTTGGAGGCCCTCGTGGTACCGGCAGCCGTCGATCTCGGGCTGCCGCGGCTCGTAGGACTCCAGCCGGCGCAGGGCCTCGCCGAGGGCGTGGATCGCGTTGCGGCCCATCCAGCCGCGCGCGGTGTGCGCCCGCGCGCCCGCCGTGCGCACCTCGATCCGCATGGTGCCCTGGCAGCCGGCCTCGACCACGCCGTTCGACGGCTCGCACACGATCGCCAGGTCGCCCGCCAGCCACTCCGGCAGCTCGCGCTCGACGCGGCCCAGGCCGTTGCGGACCGCGTCGACCTCCTCGCAGTCGTAGAACACGAACGTCAGGTCGTGGCGCGGGTCGGTCACGGTCGCGGCGAGGTGCAGCATCACCGCGTCGCCGCCCTTCATGTCGACCGAGCCGAGGCCGTGCAGGACGCCGTCCTCCAGGCGCGAGGGCAGGTTGTCGTTCACCGGCACGGTGTCGAGGTGCCCGGCGAACACGACCCGCGACGGGCGGCCCAGGTTCGTGCGGGCCAGCACGGCGTTGCCGGAGCGCACCACCTCCAGCGGGGTCTGCTCCCGCAGCGAGCGCTCGACGAGGTCCGCGAGGCGCTCTTCGTCGCCGGAGACGCTCGGGACGTCCACGAGCGCGACGGCCAGTTCGACGGGGTCGGCGGAGAGGTGCAGGGTGTCGGCCACCTGCGGCACGTTACCGTTGGCGCTCGTGAGCACCGCGAACCCCACCGGCGCGTACGGCGTCGGCCTGGCCACCGTCACCCCTTCCGGCACCGTGCTCGACACCTGGTTCCCGTCGCCGTCCCTCGGCTCGGACGACGGCGCGCCGGGCGTGGCGCTGCTGTCCTCCGCCGAGGTCGCCGGCGCGCTGGGCGAGGCCGCCGCCAAGCAGCTCGGCGCCGACGCCGACCGGGACGTGGAGGTCGTCGGCGTCCGCGTCGCCATCGCCTCGCTCGACGACGCCCCCGTCTCGGCCTACGACGTGTGGCTGCGCCTGCACCTGCTGTCCGCGCGCCTGGTGAAGCCGCACGGCGCGAACCTCGACGGCGTGTTCGGGCTGCTGGCGAACGTGGTGTGGACGAACTTCGGCCCGTGCGCCGTGGACGGCTTCGAGGAGACGCGGCTGCGGCTGCGCGCCCGCGGCCCGGTCACCGTGTACGGCGTCGACAAGTTCCCCCGGATGGTCGACTACGTGCTGCCGAGCGGCGTGCGGGTCGCCGACGCCGACCGGGTGCGCCTCGGCGCGCACCTGGCGCCCGGCACGACCGTCATGCACGAGGGCTTCGTGAACTTCAACGCGGGCACGCTCGGCGCGTCCATGGTGGAGGGCCGGATCTCGGCCGGCGTCGTGGTCGGCGACGGCTCCGACGTGGGCGGCGGCGCGTCGATCATGGGCACCCTGTCCGGCGGCGGCAAGCAGGTCATCTCGGTGGGCGAGCGGTGCCTGATCGGCGCGAACGCGGGTCTCGGCATCTCGCTGGGCGACGACTGCGTCGTCGAGGCCGGCCTGTACGTCACGGCGGGCACCAAGGTCACCGGCGAGGACGGCGCGGTGGTGAAGGCGGCCCAGCTGTCCGGCATGTCGGGCCTGCTGCTCCTCCGCGACTCCACGACGGGCGCGGTCCGCGTGAAGGCCCGCACGGGCACGGGCGTCGAGCTGAACGCCGCGCTGCACGCGAACGACTGACGTCGTGCCGGACGCCCGGTCGGGACCGACCGGGCGTCCGCGTCACCGGCGGGAGTCGATCCACTCCGCCAGGGCCCGGGCCTCCCCGCCCTCGGTGAGGACGAGGAACGCCCTCGTCCGCTTGAGGAACAGCCGCAGCGGGAACGGCTGCTCCGCCTCCAGCAGGCAGCGGTCCTCCAGCCTGACCACCGCCTTCAGCTCCCGGGGCCTGACCACGTACCACCGGTCGCCGCCGTAGAGCACGAGCCGACCGGGCTCGGTGTCCAGCCACACCACCCTCACGACCAGGGCTCGCGCGACCCTCGGGTCGGGCTCGGCGACCGTCGCGGCCGGCCGGCGCGCGCCCTTCGACGACGTGGCCGAACCGCTCGTCCCCCCGGTCCGCTCGACCGCGGTCGAGGCGGTCGTGGTCCGGGCGGTCGCGCCCCGGGTGCCCGCGCCCCGGTCGGCGTCCACCTCCCCCGGCGGCGGGAGGGCCGGCGACGCGGTCCGCGCGAGCAGGGCGGCCACGCCGAGCGAGTCGTCCACCGCGAGCACCGCGGCGCGCAGGTAGTCCGACAGCAGCAGGACCGGCCCGCCCCGGCTGGACAGCGTCGCCACCCTCCCCCGCTCCGCGACCGCGTCCCAGATCGCCCACGGGCGGTCGGTGCCCTGGTTGGACCGCGCCATCGCGAGCCAGGCGACGGCCGACCCGCTGCAGTCGTGCACCAGCGCCGCGACCGGGGACGGCGGCGCGCCGTGACGGGTCGGGAGGCGCCAGGACCCCTTCCCCTCCGCTCCCTCCACGGCGTCGAGCAGCTCTCGGACGTCCGCGCCGCGCTCGGCCATCCGCCGCACCACCCGCGCCACCCGCCCCAGGGAGCCGACCGACACCACGCCCGCGACCCGCTGCACGAGGTCCACCACGTCGACCTCGTCGTCGATCAGGCCGTGCAGCAGCGTGATGCCCTCCCGCCCGTACTCGTCGTGCCCGTCGACCAGCAGCCCGTACAGCACGAAGGACCCGCCGCCGGGGGTGCCCGAGGCGTACAGGTAGGGACCGCCCGGCTGCTCGGACAGCAGGTCGTCGACGACGCCCTGGGCGTCCGTGAAGTCCGGCGGCAGCACGTCGGAGCGCACGTCGAGCGGCAGCTCCAGGGGCGCGCGGTCGCCGTCGCAGAGGTACAGCGCGTGCCCTTGACCGGCGACGTTGACGCGGAACACATGACGCATCGGACTCACCCCGTGACCGCTAGAAGTTCCGCGCCATGAAGCTGGTGGCCCGCTGCTCGCCCACGAGCCGCTCCGCGACGTCCCGACCGGACAGCGACTCGACGATCCCCCGGGCCACCTCCCCGAACACCACGTTCGCGCCCTGGCTGCGCAGCAGGTTGTCCCGGTCGAGCACGGTGACGGCCTCGCACACCCGCTCCTGGTTGCAGGCGCCGTACAGCGGCCGGAGGGTCGGGCCGAACACGTCGACGCACAGTTCGAGCAGCGCCTCGGTCGATTCCCCGGGCTTTCTCGCCTGCAGCACGTCGAACTTGTTGAACACGACGACGAGCCGCTGGACGTCCACGTCGCGGTGCGACACGAGCGTGCGGATGTTCGCGAACAGGTCGCCGTTGTAATAGCGGATCGTCCCCTCCTTCGGACCGCTCACCGCTTCTTCGGCGTCGAACATGCACACCAGCACGACACCGAGGTTGCGGCCGGTCTTCTCGCGCAGTTCCGCGGTTTCCCGGCGAGCGGTCTCCACCGCGCCCGCCTGGGCGGCCAGTTCACCCGGGAAGTCGTGCACGCGGAGCTTGACGTGCACGTCCACCGCGGTCCGCACGTCGGGGTCGGCGAAGTGCGGCACCGCGTCGGGCCTGCGGAAGTCGTGCACCGGCACGGCGGCCTGCCGGTGCCTGCGGGTGGCGGCCAGGGGCGCGTGGTCCCAGGGCGTGTGCCACTGCGCCAGCAGCGAGGACTTGCCCACGAACCGCGGTCCCAGCAGCAGCACCGGCTGGTGGAACTCCTGCACGACGCTCGACCTGGCGAGCCGGTCGCGGACCTCGTGGTAGTGGGCCTGGACCGCGGTGAGGGCCGTGATCCTGGCCCCGGCCTCGGTCAGCTCCGCGGCGCGCCGGTCGAGTTCGCCCGTCGCCTCGCGCAGTTCCGCCGCGAGCAGGGTGTTCTGCTGTCCGACCGCGTTGCCGGTCGTGCGGCGGGTGATGGCGAAGGTGAGGGCGGCGGCCAGCACGGCGCCGATGCTGGCGCCGATGACCTCGTTGCTGAAGAACCACGGCGTGCTGTCCGGTTCGGCCTCCAGGACCCGGTGCAGCACGGCGAGCACGAGCCGTTCGTCGATCAACTCCCGAACCACGCAATCTGTCGGCACTCGGCGCGGTCGGCGGCCGTGAGCGGAAATCGACCGCGCGGGACACTGTTGTCCTGCCAGATCGCGACGCCCTCCGACGCCGTTACACGTCGACGGCCCGGGAAAGGGTGAATCGGCCGCATTCATGCGGAATGGATGAAAAAGGCCGCCGTTCCCGCGCGGGATCGACGGCCTCCGATTTCCCGGGCGGCGCCGGGTAAAGGTGGACTCAGGTGGTGAGGCGCTCCACGGCCGCCGCGACGCGCTCGTCCGACGCGGTCAGCGCGATCCGCACGTGCCGGTCGCCGGTGGGCCCGTAGAACGTGCCCGGCGCGGCCAGGAGGCCCCGGTCGGCCAGCCACGACACGGTGTCCCACGCCGACTCGCCGCGCGTCGACCACAGGTACAGCCCGGCCTCCGAGTGGTCCACGGTGAACCCGGCCGCCTCCAGCGCCGGCAGCAGCGCCGCGCGCCGCGCCCCGTACCGGGCGCGCTGGGCCGCCACGTGCTCGTCGTCGGCCAACGCCGCCGTCATCGCCGCCTGCACCGGCCGCGGCACGATCATGCCCGCGTGCTTGCGCACCTCCAGCAGCGACGCGACCAGCGCCGGGTCGCCGGTGACGAACCCGGCCCGGTAGCCCGCGAGGCTGGAGGACTTCGACAGCGAGTGCACGGCCAGCAGGCCGTCGAGGGACCCGCCGTTGACCTCGGGCCGCAGCGCGGACACCGGTGACGCGGTCCACGGCAGCGCCAGGTAGCACTCGTCCGACGCCACCACCGCGCCCACCGCGCGCGCGTCGGCCACGGCCCGGGCCAGCGCCTCCGCCGACTGCACGCGCCCGGTCGGGTTGGACGGGGAGTTCAGCCACACGAGCCGGGCCCCGGCGGGCGCGGGTTCGCCGTCGGCCAGCCGCACGGGCGTCGCGCCCGCCAGCCGGGCGCCCACCTCGTAGGTCGGGTAGGCCAGCTCCGGGATGGCGACCACGTCGCCCGGCCCCAGGCCGAGCAGCGTCGGCAGCCACGCCACCAGCTCCTTGGAGCCGATGGTGGGCAGCACGGCGGCCGGGTCGAGGCCGTCGACCCCGTACCGCCTGGCCAGGGAGCCCACGACGGCCTCGCGCAGCGCGGGCGTGCCGTGGGTGGTCGGGTAGCCGGGCTCGTCGGCCACCGAGGACAGCGCCCGCCGGATCACCTCGGGCACCGGGTCGACCGGGGTGCCGATGGACAGGTCGACCACGCCGCCGGGGTGCGTGCGCGCCTTGGCGGCGTGGTCGGCCAGCGCGTCCCAGGGGAAGTCCGGGAGCCTCCTGCCGGTCGTCACTCGTGCGACGCCTGCGGGGGGAGAGCCTTCACGAACGCGGGGTCCGCGCTGACCTTGCCGACCTTGGACGCGCCACCGGGGGACCCCAGTTCGTCGAAGAAGTCCACGTTGGCCTTCGTGTACTCCTTCCACTCGTCCGGCACGTCGTCCTCGTAGTAGATGGCCTCGACGGGGCACACCGGCTCGCAAGCACCACAGTCGACGCACTCATCCGGGTGGATGTAGAGCATCCGGTCGCCTTCGTAGATGCAGTCGACGGGGCACTCTTCGATGCACGCCTTGTCGAGCACGTCCACGCACGGCTGGGCGATCACATAGGTCACTGCGCTCTCCTGCTCTTGTCCTGGTCCACACCGCGCAAGCCGGAGAGTACGCGGCGGAGTCGATTGTCCCCCGGTGAGGCTCGCCTTATCCGCGCTCGCCCGCACCGTGCGCCAGCTCACAGCCCACCGGTCGCCCGGTCGGGTGACCATGCGTGCGTGGACGACATCACCTCATTGGAGCAACGCTGCGCCGACGCCTGGCCGGCCCTGGTGGACGTGCCCCTGGGCCGGTGGCGGCTGCGCGCGGCGGGCGGGTTCACCGGCCGCGCGAACAGCGCGCTGACCACCGGCGACCCGGGCCTGCCGGTCGCCGAGGCGCTGGACCGGGTGGTCGCCTTCGCGCGGGGGAACGCGATCCGGCCGACCGCGCACGTCGTCGTCGGCTCGCGCTGCGAGGCGGGGATCGGGGCGGCCGGGTGGCGGGTCGACGAAGATCACCCCGGAGGGGCGGAGTCGCTCGTCATGACGGGTCCGCTGAGCGGGTTCGCCTCCCCGAAGCCCCACCCGGGCCGCGGGGGCGGCGACGCGCGCGTGACGGACGTCCCACCTCCCGCCTGGTGGGAACTGGCGGCCCAGCGGGAGCCGACGCGGGCGCAGCGGCACGTGCTGACCACCGGCGACGCCGTCGGGTTCGGCACCGCCGTCCGCGACGGGGTGGTGGTGGCCGCGGTGCGCGGCGCCGTGGTGGGCGACCTGCTGCACGTGGCGCGGCTGGCGGTGCGGCCGGAGGCCCGGCGGACCGGTCTGGCGCGCGAGCTGATGGGCGCCCTGGCCGACTGGGGCCGGGCGCGCGGGGCGACGACGTGCGCGTTGCAGGTGGCCGAGCACAACAAGCCCGCGATCTCGCTGTACGAGTCGCTGGGCTGCGCCGAGCACCACCGCTACCGGTACTGGGTGCCGAACCAGGCGTAGGCGGCGGCGCGGACCCGCTTGAGCGCCGACCGCTCCCCGAAGTAGTCGCCGACGACGCCCACGACGGGCAGCATCCCGAGGGCCTGGTGGTAGAACCGGCCCTGCGGGCGCTTGTCCAGCTCGTCCTCCAGCCGCCACAGCACCTTGGCGAGCTTCCACACGGTGGCCCCGATGGCCCGGAACGTGGACCGCTCCCCCAGCTCGGAGGTCAGCTCCTCGGTGGCCCGGTCCTCCGCGGCGCGGTCCTCGGCGGCCCGGTCCTCGTCGTCGCGGTCCACCGGCAGCCCGTCCACCTCGCGCTGGAACAGCACGTGCGCGAGCAGCCGCACCCGGTCCTCGGTGGAGGTGAACCCGTGCTCGCCGGCCACCGCCGACAGCAGCAGCCCCTGGCCGGCCGCGCCGAGCGCCGCCTGGATCGGCAGCCGGTCGGCGAGCACCCCGCCGATGCCGGGCAGCGCCGAGAGCAGCGACACGAACCGGCCCAGCCGGTTGAGCCACCACTCGTCGCGCTGGTGCACGTCCATGCGCGCCCACGCGGCCGTGCCGGGCACCTTGACCTTCGCCAGCCCGTCCCACAGCCGGTCGACGAGCTTGCGGTCGGCGCCGTGCTCGGCCTCGCGGTCGCGCAGGCCGAGGAGGTTCGCCTCGCGCAGCGTGTCCAGCAGCGGGCCGGTGGCCCGCACGAACGGCCGCAGCGCGCGGACCACGTCCCTATCGGTGATCGCTTCCGACACCCGTCCGTCCTCCCGCGTAAGACCCCACCGCGACGGCACCGGGCAGCGCGCCCCCGGCGAACAGCAGCAGGGTGCGCCAGTCGTTGAGCAGCACGGCGTCGCCGCCCGGCCCGAGGACGGCGAACAGCAGCAGCGTCCCCGCCCACACCAGCAGCGGCGAGGCGGCGGCCAGGGTGCGGTGGGCGTACCGGGAGGCCAGCATCACCAGCGCGGGCGTGGCCACCGCCGCCAGCGCCGCGGTCACCGGGAACGGCCAGTCGCCCCAGCGCGGCAGGAGCGTGCCGTCCCACCGCACGGGCAGGAAGAACAGCTCCAGCACGGCCAGGGCGAACGAGGCCGCCGCGATGCCGGCGAGCGCGAGGCGGTCGGTCAATCCAGCCCCCCGAACAGGTCCGTCTCCGCCCCCGCGGCCGAGCCCTTGGCCAGCACGTAGTACTCGGCGGACACGACGGGCTGCGCGATGCCGTTGGACAGCGCGTACGACGCGCCGCCCGCCCCGTCCTGCCACACGCCGACCTGCGTGGAGTGGGCGCGCAGCGCGCGCAGCTTCGCCACCAGGTGCTCGGAGACGTCGACGACGGTGGTGATCTCGGCGTCGTCGGTGGTCGGCAGCTCGCCCTCCTCGGGCAGCCGCCACGGCAGGTCGGCGAACCCGGCGAGCTTCGCGATGCCCTCCGTGACGGCCGCGCGGGACGTGACGGCGTGGAACACGCGGTCCACGTCGACCGCGGCGGCCGTGGTGATCTCGTGCGCCCGGACGTGGTCGGGGTGGCCGTAGCCGCCGAACGCGTCGTAGGTGACGACGACCTGCGGCTTCACCGAGGCGATGATCTCGCCCAGCGCCTCGACCTGCTCGTCGGGCGAGCCCTGCGCGAACGCGCGCGGGTGGGAGTTGGCGGCGACGCCCGCCATGCCCGAGTCGCGCCAGCGGCCGATGCCGCCGAGGAACCGGTGGTCGGTCACGCCGAGGGCGGCGCAGGCGGAGCGCAGTTCGGCGACGCGGTACCCGCCGAGCTGGTCGGCGGCGTCCGCGGCGAGTTCGCGCAGCGCGGGCGGGATGATCTCGCCCTCCTCGCCGAGGGTGCAGGTGACCACGGTGACGTGCACGCCCATCGCCGCGTAGCGGGCGATCGTGCCGCCCGTCCACAGGCTCTCGTCGTCGGGGTGCGCGTGGACCAGCATCAACCGTGGTGGAGCAGTGAGCGTCACCGGATCAGGGTAGATGTGGGGTGCCGGGCCCCGTGCCGTCAGGGCCACCAATGCGGGCAGGTGGCCCCGACGGCACGCGGGTCAGCCGACGAGCAGCGGCTTGACCTCGGCGAAGTGGCACGCCGACAGCGTGCCGTCGCCGTCGCCGCGGCGCTCCAGCCTGGGCTCCTCGGTGGCGCAGATGTCCTGCGCCTTCCAGCAGCGGGTGCGGAACCGGCAGCCCGACGGCGGGTTCACCGGCGACGGCACGTCACCGGTGAGCACGACCCGCTGGCGCTGCCGCTCCAGCTTCGGGTTCGGCACGGGCACCGCGGACAGCAGGGCCTGCGTGTACGGGTGCATCGGCCGGGCGTAGATGTCCTCGCGGTCGCCGATCTCGACGATCTTGCCGAGGTACATCACGGCCACCCGGTCGGAGATGTGCCGCACCACCGACAGGTCGTGCGCCACGAACAGGTAGGCCAGCCCGAGGCGCTCCTGGAGCTCCTCCAGCAGGTTCACCACGCCCGCCTGCACCGACACGTCCAGCGCGGACACCGGCTCGTCGAGCACGACGAGCTTCGGGTTGAGCGCGAGCGCGCGGGCGATGCCGATGCGCTGGCGCTGGCCGCCGGAGAACTCGTGCGCGTACCGGTTGCGGTGCTCCGGGTTGAGGCCCACGAGCTCCATCAGCTCGTTGACCCGGGACTGCACCGACCGGCCGTCGCCGCCGCCCTCGCCGTGGATCTTGAACGGCTCGGAGATGAGCTCGTTGATCTGCCAGCGCGGGTTGAGCGAGGCGTACGGGTCCTGGAAGACGATCTGCATGTCCTTGCGGACCGACCGCAGGCCCCGGCCCTTGAGCTTGGTCAGCTCGCGGCCCTCGAACTTCACCGAGCCGGACGTCGGCTTGTGCAGCTGGAGGATCGCGCGGCCGGTCGTGGACTTGCCGCAACCGGACTCGCCGACCAGGCCCAGCGTCTCGCCGGGGTACAGGTCGAAGGTCAGGCCCGACACGGCCTGCACCTGGCCGACCGTGCGCGGGATGATGCCGCCGCCGCGCACCGGGAACGACTTGACGAGGTCCTTGACCTCCAGCAGCGGCGCCCGGTCGGTCGGGCCCGAGTCGGCGCCCCCCGCCTGGGGGTTCACATCGGTCGGGGTCGTCATGAGGTCGGCTTCTCCTCTTCGTGCAGCCGCGCTTCCACCACGGCGAGGTCCTCGGCGACCGGGATGTCCGGGTTCGCCGTGGTCAGCGACGCGGGGTTCTCCACCACGCCGATCTCGTCGTGGGCGAACAGCCGCTGCGGGTTCTCCAGGGTCGCCAGGTGCGCGGAGCGGTGGCACCGCGCGAAGTGGCCGGCCCGGTCGGTCTCCAGCAGCGCCGGCTCGACCTCGCGGCACTCGTCGATGGCCAGCGGGCAGCGCGGCGAGAACGAGCAGCCGCGCGGCAGGTTCATCAGCGACGGGGGCGCGCCCTTGATGGGCGTGAGCCGCTTGCCGAGCATCTGCGGGTTCGGGATGGAGCCGAGCAGCCCCACCGTGTACGGCATCCGCTGGGCCTCGAAGACCTCGTCCACGGTGCCCTGCTCGACGACCGTGCCGCCGTACATGACCTGGACGCGGTCCACCATGCCCGCCACGACGCCGAGGTCGTGGGTGATGATCACGATGCCCGCGCTCGTCTCGTCCCGGATGCGCAGCAGCGTGTCCAGGATCTGCGCCTGCACGGTCACGTCGAGGGCCGTGGTCGGCTCGTCGGCGATGATCACGTCGGGGTCGTTGATGATCGCCATGGCGATCATCACGCGCTGCCTCATGCCGCCCGAGAACTCGTGCGGGTACTGCGTGGCGCGCCGGTCGGGCTGCGGGATGCCGACGAGCTCCAGCACCTCGACGGCCTTCGCGAACGCCGCCTTCTTCGACACGTCGTGGTGCGCCCGGTGCGCCTCGGCGAGCTGCCAGCCCACCGTGTAGACCGGGTTCAGCGACGTCATCGGGTCCTGGAAGATCATCGAGATGCCGTTGCCGCGGACGGGCTGCATCTGCTTGTAGCTCAGGCCCACGAGCTCGCGGTCCTTGAACTTGATCGACCCGCCGATCCGGGCCGTCTTGGGCAGCAGGCCCATGACGGCCATCGACGACACCGACTTGCCGGAGCCGGACTCGCCCACGACGCCCAGCACCTCGCCGGGGCCGAGCGTGAACGACACGTCGCGCACCGCGTGCACGGTGCCGTCGTCGGTCGGGAAGTCCACCGACAGGTTCTCGACGCGCAGCAGCTTCTCGCCGCTCGCGGCCGAGCTGCCCCACGAGGACTCGGGTGCGTTCATCACGTCCACCTCGCTCATGCCTTCACCCTCCTCTGCCTCGGGTCGAAGGCGTCCCGGAGACCGTCACCGATGAAGTTGACCGCCAGCGAGATCAGCACGATGAACGCGAACGGCAGGAAGAACAGCCACGGGTGCAGCGTCAGCTCGTTCTTGTTCTGGCTGATCATCAGGCCCAGCGAGGTGTCCGGGCTCTGCACGCCCAGGCCGATGAACGACAGCGCGGCCTCCAGCAGCACCGCCTGCGCGATGGCGAGCGTGGCGTTGACGATGATCACGTCGATCGTGTTCGGCAGGATGTGCCGGAACACGATGCGGAACGTGGACGCGCCCAGCGCGCGGGCGGCCTCCACGAACTCCTTCTCGCGCAGCGACAGCACCATGCCGCGGATGACCCGGGCGATGGACAGCCAGCCGATCAGGCCCAGGTACAGGGCGACGATCAGCCAGTTCGAGTTGCCGCCGCCGGCGACGGACACGACGAAGCTGTTGCGCACCAGCACGGCCGCGATGACCAGGCTGGGGATCACCAGCAGCAGGTCGATGAAGCGGCTGATGAAGGTGTCGACCCAGCCCCTCATGTACCCGGCGAGCGCGCCCAGGATGACGCCGATGAAGGTGGACAGGAACGCCACCACGATCGCGATCTGGAGCGAGAACTGCGTGCCGCGGATGATCTGGGCGACCATGTCGCCGCCCAACCGGTCCGTGCCGAACGGGTGGTCGCCGCTGGGCGGCAGGTACCGCTTGAAGCCCAGGTCCGTGTACGGGTACTTCCAGAACAGGCCGCCGAGGAAGGCGACCAGCACCAGCACGACGAACAGGATCAGGCCGAACAGCGCGGCCCGGTGCCGGGTGAACCGGCGGAGGATGACCTGCCACTGCTTGCGGGCGGTCGTCGTGTCGAACTGGCTCGCCTCGGCCTTTTCGGGCGCGGGCGCCTGCGCCAGCGGGGAACCCATCTCAGTCAAGGCGAATCCTCGGGTCCAGGAAGGCGTACAAGATGTCCGCGATCAGGTTGAACGCGATGATGAAGACGGCCGTCAGCATCATGAAGCCGAGCACCTGGAAGGGCTCGATCTTCTCGATGGCCTGGACGATGAACCGCCCCATGCCGGACCAGCCGAACACGGTCTCGGTGATCACCGCGCCGCCGAAACCGGCGCCGATGTTCAGCGACGACACCGTGATGATCGGGATCAGCGCGTTGCGGAACGCGTGCTTGAAGATCGCCCGGCTCTCCGAGACGCCCTTCGCCTGCGCGGTGCGCACGTAGTCGGCGTTCAGCGTCTCCAGCATCGAGGCGCGCTGGAACCGGCTGTAGAGGGCGAACTGGATGACCACCAGCGAGATGGTCGGCAGGATGTAGGCGCCGCTGTACTGGAAGACCTGCTGCCCGAAGCCGCCGCTGAAGCCCTCGCCCGGCGGTCCGGCCGTGATGATCCACCGGTCCGCGCCCAGGGACTCCAACCAGTTGTTCAGCTCGATACCGCCGGCTTTCAGCACGAGCGCCACGCAGAACAACGGCATCGAGAACATCGCGAACGATATTCCGGTCGCCGCGTAGTCGAACAGCGAGTACTGTCTGACCGCGCCGATGACACCGACCGCGATACCGAGTATCAGCGCGATGAGCTCGGCGGCGAGGATCAGCCGCAGCGTCACGCCGAACGCCCTGAGCAGCTCGTCCTTCACCGGACGGCCCGCGTTGCCGGGGACGACGGACTCGCCCCAGTCGCCGGTCACGAAGTCGCCCGCCCAGTCGACGTAGCGCTCGACGAACGGCTTGTTGTAACCGGTCCGCTCGTAGGCGGCGGAGATCTCCGCCTCTGTCCGGGGCTTCTGGAGCTTCCACTCGCCGAGGGGGTCGCCCATGGCGTTGACCAGACCGAAGCAGAGGAATGAAGCGACGATCAACAGCGGAATCGAGATCAACAACCGCCGGATTATGTAACGGAACATGACGAGTCTCTAGTCTCCCTAGGCACCCCCGCGTGCGAGCGTGGGA